>JAOAHY010000009.1 GCA_026414995.1 Caldisericia bacterium
ATTATTTTATGTGGACTTGCAATTGCAATTCCATTTCAAGCACAACAATTTAATATTGGAGCAGAAGGAGCTCTTTTTATATCAGCAGCTGTTGCTACTGGTTTTGGAGTTTCAACAAATTTTCCTAAATTAATACATATTCCTTTAATGCTTCTTGTCGCAGGTGGAGTAGGAGCATTTTGGGGATTTATTCCAGGAATTTTAAAGGCAAAATGGAAAGCAAGTGAACTTGTTATAACTCTGATGATGAATTATGTAGCACTTTATCTTAGTTTATATATTATAAATTTTCATTTTAGAGATAAAAAAGCGGGGTATCTTGTATCATATCAACTTCCAAAAACTGCTTGGTTTGATCAATTTGTAAAAAATACAAGAATACATTATGGAGTTTTGTTAACAATTGTTTTTATAATTTTAGTTTACATTTTACTTTACAAAACAAAACTTGGTTATGAAATAAGAATGACAGGTTTTAATATAAACTTTGCAAAATATGGAGGAATTAATACTTTTAAAATTATTTTATTAACTCAAGTAATAGGTGGCTTAATTGCAGGAATTGCAGGGATAAGTGAGGTTATGGGAATTCATAGAAGATTTAATTGGCAAGCAACACCAGGTTATGGGTGGGATGGAGTTGTTGTTGCAATAATTGGTAGAAATCATCCAATTTTAATAGCATTTGCATCAATTTTTATAGCATATTTAAGAGTAAGTGGTCAGGTTTTAAATTTACTTACTGATATTCCAGCAGAAATTGTAACAGTTCTTGAATCCATAATAATTCTTTTAATTACTGCTGAAGCATTTCTTACACAATGGAAATATAGAATTACAGTGAGAGAAGCAGAAAAAAGGGAGGTTAAAATTGAATCCGCTTCTTAAAAGTATTTTAAGCACATCTTTTGGTTTTGCAATCTTAAGGGTCATGACTCCAATTTTATATGCTGCAATTGGAGTCGCTATAACAGCCCTATCAGGTGCAATAAATATCTCTATGGAAGGAACAATGCTTTTAGCAGCTTTCTTTGGTGTTATAGTTAGTGCTTTTACACAAAATCTACTTTTTGCTTTGATTGCAGGAGTAGCAGCAGGAATAGGACTTGCTTGTATTCTTGCATATTTTCATCTTAAACTCAAAGCAGATATAATTCTAGCAGCAATTGCTTTAAATATGTTTTCATCAGGATTTTCAATCTTTCTTCTTTATGTTTTTGCAAAAGATAAAGGAACATCAAGTTCTCTAAAAAGTTTAGTTTTTCCATCACTTCATATTCCAATTCTTAAAGATATACCAATATTAGGTGAGATTTTTAGTGGCCATAATATTCTTACTTATTTAGCATTAATATCTGTAATTATTTTTTATATAATAATCTTTAAAACTCCACTAGGATTAAGAATTAGAGCAGTAGGTCAAAATCCAGACGCAGCAAGTTCTGTTGGTGTTAATGTTAATAAAATTAGATTTTATGCATTAGTTCTTTCAGGGATTTTTGGTGCTCTTGGTGGTCTATATTTAGCGATGGGTTATGTTAGTTGGTTTGCAAGAGATATGACAGCAGGAAGAGGATTTATTGCTATTGCTGCTTCTAATTTAGGAACTCATATGCCTGTTGGTGTTTTTCTTGCTTCTCTTCTTTTTGGTATTTTAAATACCATTGCTATTTATCTTGCATCGCTTCAAATTCCTTCAGAATTTATTCAAATGATACCTTATATTGCAACAGTTATTACTCTAACAATATATTCAATTCAAGCATCAAGAAAAAGAAGAAAATTATAAAAAGAAAGGAGAAAAAATGAAAAAAATAATTCTTGATTGTGATCCTGGACATGATGATATGATTGCTATTATGCTTGCTTCAACAAGAAATGAAATAGAACTTCTTGGTATTACAACAGTTGCAGGAAATCAAACTGGAGATAAAACATTTGAGAATGCATTAAAAACATTGACATTAATAAATAGAAAAGATATAAAAGTTGCAAGAGGTTTTGATAAACCAATATTAAGAGATTTAGTAACTGCTCCAAAAATTCATGGAATATCAGGTTTGGATGGAGCCAATCTTCCTATACCTCAGGTTGAACCACTTAAAATTCATGCAGTCGATTTTATAATTAACACAATTTTAAACTCAAATGAAAAAATTTATCTTGTTCCAACAGGGCCACTCACAAATATAGCAATTTCTCTTATAAAAGAACCAAAAATAAAAGAAAAAATAGAAAAAATTGTTCTAATGGGTGGAGCAATTTTTGATTCAAATATTACTCCTTCTGCGGAATTTAATATTTATGTTGACCCTGAAGCAGCAAAAATTGTTTTTAATTCAGGTATTCCACTAGTAATGGTTGGTCTTGATGTTACAAATAAAGCTCTTTTAACTTTTGAAGATATTGATAAAATTGAAAAAATGAATGGAAAAGTTTCAAGGGTTGTTGGTCCACTTTTAAAATTTTTTGCTAACGCAAATAAGGAATTTTTCGGATTTAATGGAGCACCAATTCATGATGCTTTAACAGTAGCATATCTTGTTGATGAATCTGTATTAACCTTAAAAGATTATTATGTAGATATAGAAACACAAGGAGAATTAACAAGGGGAAGAACGGTTGTTGATACTTATGGTGTTTTGAAGAAAAAACCAAATGTTTCAGTTGCGGTTAATTTAGACATAAATAAATTTAAAAAAATGATTTTTGAAATGATTGAAAAGTTAGATATAAGTTAAATCAAAAGGAGGTATTTGTGCTAATAAAAAATACAACAATTATAAATTTTTCAGATCTTAAAATTGAAAAAAATAAGGATATTTTGATAGAAGGGAATATAATTAAAAAAATTGGAGAAAATTTAGAAGGGGGTCAAGAAGTTATTAATGGAGAAAATTTTTATACAATGCCAGGGTTAATAAATTGCCACTCCCATGTTGCGATGACATTAATAAGAGGTTCAGCAGAAGATGTTAATTCAACTGATTGGTTTAATAAGTATATTTGGATTTATGAAAAAAATTTGAAACCCCATTTTGTTTATTTTGGAACTCTACTTGGAGCAGCTGAGATGCTCCTTTCCGGTGTAACAACTGTTTTTGATCACTATTTTTATATGGATGAGGCATATAAAGCTTACGATGAATCAGGCATGAGAGCAGATCTTGCTTGGGCTCTTTTTGGGATAGGAGAAGGTGAAGAAGAAAATTTTAAAAAAGCAATGGATTTTATAGAAAAATATAATGGTCTTTCTGATAGATTAACACTCTCTTTAGGTCCACATTCTCCATATGTTTGTCCAGAAGATTTTTTGAAAAAATTTTCTATTTTATCACAAACTTATAAATTAAAAATTCATATTCATGCATCAGAAATGGAGTGGCAGGTAGAAAAAAGTTTAAAAGAGAAAGGCAGAACTCCAATCGAATATCTATATAATCTTGATTTAATAAAAGAAAACACTCTAATTGCACATGCATATAGAGCAAAAGATGAGGATTTAAAAATAATAAAAAATGAAGGTGCTTTTATTGCTCATGCAGCAAAAACATTTATGAAATTTGGAGATCTTTCAGATATTTTGGTAAGAATTTTAAAAGAAGGAGTAAGATGTGGTTTTGCAACAGATGGAGTTGTTTCTAATAATACACTATCAATTTTTGAATCAGGAAGATTTGCAGCACTTAATGCAAAAATTTCAAAGAATAATGCTGAAATAGCAAAAATTGAAGAACTTATTCCACTATTTTCTTCAGGTGGATCACTTCTATCACATATAAATTTAGGTGAAATAAAAGAGGGATATGTTGCTGATTTAATTCTTGTAAATAAAAATTCTCCATCATTAAATCCGTTTATAAATATTTTCGCAAATTTACTCTATTCAATCTCTGAAAGAGATATAGATACTGTAATTGTTAATGGAAAAGTTGTTGTAAAAAATGGAAAAATTCTTACAATTGATATTCCTTATATTATGAAAGAAATAAATAAAATTAAAGATGTTATGCTTATAAGAAGTGAAATACCAATGCAAAAATTTGGAGTATAAATTTTATGAGTGAAGCCCATATCAAATGCGAAAAAGAGGATATTTCAGAAAAAATAATATTAGTTGGAAATCCAGATAGAGCGAAAAGAATTAATAACGAATTTTTAAAAAATAGTAAACTTGTAAATGATTATAGAGCTCTATATGTGTATACTGGATTTTATAAAGATGTAAGAATTACTGTTGCAACAACAGGAATGGGCTCACCCTCTGCTGCAATTGTTCTTGAAGAATTAATAAAATTGGGTGGAAAAATTTTTATAAGAGTTGGTAGTGCAGGTGGGTTAAATCCTGAAATTAAAACTGGTGATATTGTTGTTGCAACTGCTTCTATAAGAGATGATGGAACATCCTTAAAATATTTGCCATTGGAATTTCCAGCAGTTCCTGATTTTGATTTAACAAAACTTTTAATTAAAAAGGCTAAAGAAAATTTTGAAAGAACCTTTTATGGTATAATTTTATCTTCTGATGGGTTTTATGAAAATTATGATGAATATACAATGAAAAAATTTGTTGAATCTCAAGTTCAAGCAGTAGAAATGGAAAGTGGAATTGTTTTTATTGTTTCACAAAGAAGAAAAGTTAAAGCAGGTGCGATTTTTGTTATTGATGGAAATATAACATTAGGAAAAATGAAAGAAAAGGGGAAAGATAAAGAATTTATGCAAGGTGAATATTTTGCTTCAAAAATCGCACTTGAAACTATTTCAGAATATAAAATATAACTTTTCTTATATTTTACTTATTTTTATTACTTCATTATGGAGTTTTTGGGGGGTGAATGAAATGTTTCATGAGGGGTGGTATAAACCATTTGAATGGATATATTTTTTATTACCATCTATTATAACAATATTGTTATCTATTATCTCAATTTTATATCCAAAAATTGGAGGTGTCTTAATTATAATTTTTGGTGGAATTTTTTCTATTACTGTCTTATCAAGAATAATATCAATAAACACTTTAAGTTTGAAAATTATTATTTCTTGGATTCCAGTGACTTTTCTTTTTATTTTAATGGGATTTTTATTTATATATGAATCTAAGAAAAAACAAATTAGCAAAAAAATTAAATTAAAAAGAGTGCTCTATTTAATATTAATAAACCTCATAATAATATTTTTATTTGGTGTTCCTCTTTTTATAAGAAATATAAATAGATTTAATGATGGTTATAGAGGAGAAAGAAAAATTAAAGGTTTTGAAATTGAATTAATATGGTCAGGTGAAGGTGTTGCATTTCATTTTAAATCAAAAGGAAATTTGTCATGGAATGAAATCGCACTTTATGGAAAAGGTGAGATTGGTTTTGAAGGAAAAAAATTTATTTATGCGACAAAAAAAGATTTTGAAAAATATAACATGTTTAGATATATAAATTATGAAGGAACAGAATTAACTGACAAGATATATGATTTTTGGAGATTGCCTACTATTGATGAATTAACAAGGAGTATGTATAGAAAAGGAAAATGCGTTGGAGTTCCATGGAATGGAAAAGAAGGAAAGCAAAATTATGAAATAACACCTGATAAAGAAACACCCTTGTGGCTTACAAATGAACCAGTAATTTATTATTTGTCTTCAACTGAAGCAAACGATAAAGAGATATATACAATATCTTATAATGGTTGTGTCATTAAAAGAGATAAAAGTTTTGTTATTGGTTCTCTTGGTTTCAGAGCTGTAAGAACTAATAAATCATTTGAAGAAAGTAAATAGTAACCACTATATCTTTTCTTTAAAACCATTTAAAATATTGTTAATAATGATTAAAAAGGAAAGGAGGAATAAATGAAAAAAGTTTTGGAGAGGTTTTTAAATTATGTTAAGTTTGATACTCAATCAAAAGAAGGAAGTGAAACTTATCCCTCAACTCAAACTCAAAAAATTTTTGCTGAATATCTTAAAAATGAACTGATTTCGATAGGAATGGAAGATGTTGAGGTTGATAAATATTCCTATGTTTTCGCAACACTTCCCTCTAACATAGAAAAAGATATTCCACCTCTTGGTTTTATGGCACATATGGATACAGCACCAAATATGAGTGGAAAAAATGTTAATCCAAAGGTAATTGAAAATTATGATGGTAAAGAAATTGTTTTAAATGAAAAAGAAAATATTATTCTTTCACCTTCTTATTATCCTGAAATATTGAAATATGTTGGAGATGATCTCGTTGTTACTGATGGAACAACTCTTCTTGGAGCAGATGATAAAGGAGGAATTGCAGAGATAATAACTGCAATGGAATATCTTTTAAATCATCCTGAAATAAAACATGGAAAAATTAGAGTTTGTTTTACTCCAGATGAAGAGATTGGAAAAGGAGTTGAATTTCTTGAACCAGAAAAATTTGGGGTTAAATTTGCTTATACAGTTGATGGTGGAGAAGTTGGTGAACTTCAATTTGAAAATTTTAATGCTGCAAAGGCGCTTGTTGAAATTAATGGAGTTGATATACACCCTAAAGAAGCTAAAGGCAAAATGAAAAATTCAATGCTAATTGCAAATGAACTTATAAATATGTTGCCTCCACAAGAAAGACCAGAACACACAGAAGGATATGAGGGTTTCTTCCATCTTATTTCATTTGAAGGAAAAGTTGAAAAAACAAATCTTTATTTTATTATTAGAGATTTTTTTAAAGATAGTTTTCAAAAAAGAAAAGAATTAATGAAAAAAATTTCAGAAATTTTAAATTTTAAATATGGGAGTGGAACAGTAAATTTAATATTAGAAGATACATATTATAATATGAAAGAAATTGTTGAACCACATATGGAATTAATTGAAATTGCAAAAAAATCTATGGAAGAAATTGGTATAAATCCAAAAATAATTCCAATAAGAGGTGGTACAGATGGTGCTAGATTATCTTATAAAGGAATACCAACTCCAAACATTGGAGTAGGTGGTTTTAATTATCATGGAAGATATGAATATATACCTGTATCATCTCTTGAAAAAGTAACTCAAATTATAATAAATATTGTAAAAAATTACACTGAATTTTATTATAAGTCACCTGGGTAAATTATCGATATTTTTTTATTAATTGAATCCCAGTTTACCTTGCATCCTAAATTTTCCGCAACAAATCTAATTGGTAGCATAGTCCTGCCATTTATTATAAGGGGTGTAACTTTGGGATTTTCTGGATCTATTAATTTAATGTTATTGTTTACTTTTGCTAAATTTTTATCTATCCACAATTCTATAATTATATCATTGAATAATATTTTGACTTTTCTTTCATTCTGTTCCCATATCAATTTTGCACCAAGAGGTTCTAAGATATATCTTATAGGTAGATAAGTTCTGCCTTCTATTATTCTAGGAGGAGTATCAATTTTTTTAGGTGTATCATTAACATACATAATATCGCTATTTATAGTAAGTTCAAATTTAATAATTTTTAAATAAAGTACTTTAAAAGACTTTTCACCTAAATTTCCTGCAATATCTTCATATTTAAAATTTAGATAATTTATGCCTTCCTTTAAATAAATAATTTGATAAAATTCAAAATTTT
Organism: Caldisericia bacterium; assembly: GCA_026414995.1. NCBI lineage: Bacteria > Pseudomonadati > Caldisericota > Caldisericia > Caldisericia bacterium. Next base: position 7,599 of record JAOAHY010000009.1, read on the forward strand.
CTGTCAAATTTAAAATATTATCATTTAATTTAAGATATTTAATAAATTTATAATTATCTTTTATTTTACCATTTATAATAAGTGTATCATTATAAACCCTATCAGGTATATTCAAAATTAGTTCAGGTTTTTCTAAATCAAGAATCACATTAATTTCTTTTATTGCAAAATTATTAAAAGTATCATATGCTTTTATAAATATTTTATTTATGCCTTCATTTAAATTTAAATTAAAATTGAAAAGTCCGGTTATATTAAAATTTATTTTATTATCATTAATATAAATATCCTTAACATTTGTCTCATGATCATATACCTTACCAATAATATTAATTTGATAATTATTTGTGTAATAGTTATCATTTGGAAAAATAATTTCAATATAAGGAGGATTTGAATCCTGAATAGGAATTTGAATTATTAAAATTTCAGATATTTCAGTAAAATAAAATCCTACAATTTTTAATTGATAGTAATAAACATTATTAGATGAAATTTCATTATCTAAATATTCAAAAGAGTTATTATTAAATACTTTAATTAATTTCATTTCTTCTAATGTGTTACCTCTATAAAGCTCATATTTTCTTATATAAGAAATTTCAAAATCTAAAATATTCCATTTAATTTTTACAAATTTTTCCATAAATTCATAATTAAATATGATACTAGGTTTTTCAGTGTAAATTTTAATTAATTTAAATATTCCATTTCCATCAGTTCCTACATACACATTATTTTTATTATCAATATATAAATCATTCAAAAAATAATTTGTTAATCCATTTGATAGAGGAATCCATATTTTATTAATAAAATCATAATAATTAATTCCAGAATCACCAGATGTTAAAATTCCATTATTATATTGATAAATTTTAAAAACTTTACTATTCTCTAATCCTAAAAATCTCCAATTTTTACCAATATCTTCAGATTCATATACACCATTGTCTGTTCCAATATAAATTTTATTATTTATAAAATTTAGAATATATATATTAGAACCTATTGCTTTTGTATCTACATAATTATGAATATCAAATAATTTTTCCCATACTTTAAGATCTTTAGTTATATATAATCCGTTATTAGTAGCAGCAAAATATAACTTTTTATCTTCAAAATTAATACAACTAAAAGAATTAATTTTTAATTCATTTAAGCCAATATTTATCCATTTATATTTGTTAATATCTGACATAAAAATCCCTTCATTAGTTGATAAAAAAATTCTAAAAGAATCATTTTTGTCTATAAAAATAGAATTAATACTTGATCTAAAATTTGTTGTTTCATTTGTTTCTATATATTTCAAATTCTTTAAATCAAAATTAAATAATCCAAAATTAGTTCCTAAATAAATAGTATTTTCATTTAATGGGTTTAAATGAATACAATATATTTCTAAATCTAAAGGATAATTATACAAAAATGATCTTCTTATATTATCAAAATATCCTATTTTCCCATCTCTACCGATATAATATAATTTATTGTCAAACTCTAAAGTATTTGAAATGTATAAAGAAGTATTTACACTATTAAAATATCCAGAATTATTAGAAATATTTAAATAAAAATTGCCAATTTCAGTTGATAAAATCAAAACATCAGGTGACTCAAAAAAATATGAGTTTATATTCTCTATTGTTAAAGGTAATTCAAGTTCATACCAATTAATAAAACAATCATTTGTATAGAAGCAAAAACCTCTCTGTTTGTTTACAAGAGGTATATTTAAAATTCCAAATGTATAAATTATATTGTTATTATTTGGATGAATAAATATATTTTTAAACGTATAGTATTCAGAATCAAAAATAAATGCTCTTTCCCAAGTTATTCCATCGTTATCAGTTTTAAATAAACCATAATTTGATGTTCCAACAAATAATTTTTTATTATTGTTTGGATCAATGCCTATCGAATAAATATAATAATAAGTTAAACCAATATTTTCCCATGTATCACCAGCATCTGTTGATTTAAATAAACCTCTTCCTCCAAGATATATAATTGATGGGTTTTTAAGATTTATTTCAAAACATATAACAATTCCATTAAATGTTTTTTTAAAATTTAAATTTTCTGAATATATTGATTTATAAAAACCTGAAAATGAAGATAAAAAAATATATGTTAAATCTTGATCTTTTAATTTAGCTATCTCAATTTTTTCAATATCTAATTTTGTGTTTATATCAATATTAACCTCATGAAAACTTTCTCCAAAATCGTCAGTTTTATATAATCCATTGTTTGTTGCAACATAGAAAATATTATAATTGTTAGGATCTTCTTTTATATAATTTACAATGAAGTTATCAAATCCTATTTTAACCCATACTTTATTATTTATTTTTTTGTATAATCCAAAAGAAGTGCATGAAAATTCTGTATTATTAATTTTTTTTGTATATAAAATTTGTTTTGGCTCTTCAAATTTTAAAAATGTTTTTCCAAAATTTTTACTTATTGCATAATTTTCATTAAGCCCTATGTACATAATATTATTATTAAATTCAATACAATTAATATATTCACTATCTAAATTTAACTTTTCTAAAAGTTTAGCTTCTTCGTCATATTTGTAAATTTCACCAATATTTGTTCCAAAAAATATATTTTTTTTATTAAGTATATTTAGACATGACACGCCAGATTTTAGACTTCTGAATATAGGACTCCAATTTTTACCATCATCATAAGATACAAATAAACCATGAACTGTTCCAACATATAATTTTCTAATGCTATCATCATATATAATTTTAATAACTGTTGAGCATTCATTATTAAATCCAAATATTTTCCAAGTTAAACCTCCATCCTCTGATTTATATATTCCATTACTTGTAGCTATGTAGAGGTTATTTTCATTTTTAGAATCTTGTTCTATAAAATAAATATTTTCATTATCTTTTGATAAATTTTTATCAATATCAATATAAATCCAATCTTTTCCTTCATTTGTAGATAAGTATAATCCATATTTATTACATCCAGCAAATATTTTATCTTTATTTTTTAAATCAAAAATAAATGTATTTACAACATCAGGCAACTCTGAAAGAAAAAACCAATTTTTACCATTATTAATTGATTTATAAATACCAATATCAGTAGCTAAAAATATTTTATTTGGATCTTCTTGATCAAATATAATCTTATTAATAAAATGAGTAAATAAACCATTATTAATAGGTACAAGATCTTCCTCATTTAATATAGATTTATATACACCTTCTCCCCAGGTAGCAAAATATATTTCATCATTTTTAAATTTTATATCTTTAATTGATGAAAACATATAATTTTTATTAAGTGGAAACATAATTTTATTATCAAATTCAGAATTTCTAAGAATTTTTGAATTTGATAATAAAAAATCGAGATTAAGAAAATAAATTATCAGTAAACTGATAAATAAAATTATTTTAATTTTGTATGACATTTACAATCCCTTTGGTGGAGCAGACGGGATTTGAACCCGTGACCTCCTGAGTGCAAATCAGGCGTTCTCCCGCTGAACTACTGCCCCACCTAAAAATCTTAAAATATTATATCATAAAATATTTTAATGTAAATTAACTCTTTGGATATACAATTGTTACTTTTCTTGTATTTCCATCCCATTGAACTTCACAACCAAGATTTTCTGCAACAAATCTAATTGGAAGCATTGTTCTTCCATTTATAATGATTGGTTTTACATTATGGTTATTTTCATCAATCCATTTTATGATTCCATTAACTTTTGCTTGAGGATTATCTATCCACAATTCAATTATGTCTCCTTTAAAAGAAATAGTAACTTTTCGAGAAACTCCATCCCACATGATTTCTCCACCTAATTCCTCTACTATTGCTCTAATTGGAAGAAGAGTTCTTCCCCAATCACTTACTATTACTGGAACAGTTCCTCTTCCTGGATCAATCTCTTTATAAATTCCATTAACACTCATCATAGGATTTCCTATCCAAAGAAGAATTGTTATTTTTTCTAATGGTGGGGGTGGCGGTGGTGATTCACTATCTTCAAATGCCCAAAGGTTATTTCCTGAACCTATAAAAATAGTTCTATTATTTCCAATTGCAACTGATGAGTAGTATATTTTCTTCTTAAGATCAAGTTCCCATTTAAGAGTTCCATCTGGTTTAATAGCATAAAGATAACCACTTTCATCTCCAATATATATAACTCCATTACCATCAATTGATGGTGAAGAGTTTAGCCAATATCTACTTTTAAAAGTCCATTTAATAGTTCCATTTGGATTAAATGCAACCAGCCCTCTATTTATAACTCCAACATAAATTGTTCCATCAAATCCAATTGCTGCTGTTGAATTTATTGGACAATTATTTCCAAAATCAAATTCCCATTTTTTAGTTCCATCTGGATTTAAAGCATAAAACTTTTGATCTGTTGATCCAAAATAAATTGTTCCATCATCTCCTATAGTTGGTGAAGAATTTATTAAATTTCCAGTTGGAAAGATCCATTTTTTAGTACCATTTGGATTGATTGCATAAATTTTTCTATCTTTTGAACAAACATATATAGTTCCATCAGGTGATACTGCAGGAGAAGATTTTGAAATAGAATATCCTGTTTCATATTCCCATTTTTTGTTTCCATTTTTATCAAGTGCATATAAATATTTACCTCCTCCAACATATATGGTTCCATCAAAAGAAATTGTTGGTGCTGATTCCGTGAGACCTCCTGTTTTATAAGACCATTTTAATGTACCATCAGGTTTTATTGCATAAATTGTTGAACCTCTTCCAAAATATATTACACCATTTGAATCAATTGCTGGTGACGAAACTGTGCTAACATCTCCTGGACCTTTATAATACCATTTTTCTGTGCCATTTGAATTAATTGCATAGAGTTTTCCATCACTTGATGCAACATAAATTGTTCCATCACTTCCAATAACTGGTGATGTATCAATTGCATCACCTGTAGAAAATCTAAATTTTTCTTTTGGTGTCTCTGGGCCAAGAAGATTAGTTCTTCCTGTGTGATAAATATCATGCATAAACATAGGCCAAGGTGAAATTTGATTTGTTTTTGAATTTATAAATCCAATTTGACCTAAAAATAAAAAAGTTAAAATCAATGAGAAAATTATTAATCTTCTCATTTTATCTCCTCCTTTAAATTATTTTTTTAATTATAATAAACAAATAAAAATAAACAAGTTGTTTTATTGTGATAAAATTTAAAATATGAATAAAGTTGTGATAAAAATTGGGACAAATTGTCTTACACATTCTGAAACAAAAGTTCCAGAACCAGAAGTTCTTGGAAGTTTAGCAAAAGGGGTTTATTATTTAATAAACAAAGGATATAAACCAGTTATTGTAACTTCTGGTGCAATTGGCCTTGGTTTAAAAACTCTTGGTTTAAATCAAAAACCAAAATCAATCTCTCTAAAACAAGCATCTGCAGCAATAGGGCAAAGCATATTAATGAATATATATTCTGAATTTTTTTCACTTTTTGGAATAAAAATCGCTCAAATTCTTTTAACAAGAGAAGATATTATTGATAGAACAAGATATATTAACACAAGAAACACTTTTGATGTTTTACTTGATAGAGGAGTTGTACCGATTGTAAATGAGAATGATGTTGTTGCAGTTGATGAGATTAAATTTGGAGATAATGATACATTATCAGCAATTGTTTCAACTATAATAGATGCTGATATTTTGATAATACTTACAACAACAGATGGTGTATATGATAAAGATCCGCTGATTCATAAGGATGCAAAAAGAATAAAGATAGTTGAATCTTTTGATGATAAAATTTATTCATCTATTGAAAAAACAAAAACTTCTCTTGGAACTGGTGGCATGGAAACAAAAATTAATGCAGCAAAAATTGCAACAAGCGTTGGAATAAAAACTGTGATTGGTAGTGGATTAAATCCATTTAGAACAATTAAAGGCACAATAGAAGGAGAAGATATAGGAACTATTTTTATTCCAAAGGAAAAACATCTTGATTCAAGAAAAAGGTGGATTTTATATGCTTTAACTTCTAAAGGGGAAATTATAATTGATAGAGGTGCTGAAGATGCTATTAAAAATTTAGGGAAAAGTTTACTTTTGCCTGGAATAGTAGAAGTTAAAGGAGAATTTTTTGAAAAAGAAGCTGTTTCAATATTAAATATAGAAAATAAAAAAATAGGTCAAGGACTAACAAACTTTTCTTCATTAACTATAAAAAGTATGATTTTACATAAAAATGAATTAAAATCAATTAAAGAAATTATTCATAGAGATAATTTAGCAATAATAAAAGAATAAGGAGGTTTTTATGGAATTAAATGAATTAAAACTTAAAAAGAAAAATGTTTGGGAGGAGTACAAAGAAGAAGAAATTGAAAAAGTTTCGAAAGATTATATTAGATTTATTTCTTACGCAAAAACAGAAAGAGAATCAGTTGATTATATTGAAAAGATTTTAATAGAAAGCGGATTTAAAAATTTAGATGAAAATAAGAGTGATGATAAACTTTATAAAAAAATAAAAAATAAATCAATTTTTATTTTAAGAAAGGGTGAAAAAGATCTTAGAGAAGGTTTTAATCTTGTAACAGCTCATATTGATTCTCCAAGAATAGATTTAAAACAAAATCCTCTTTATGAAGACACTTCCCTTGCTTTTTTTGAGACACATTACTATGGTGGAATTAAAAAATATCAATGGGTATCAATTCCCCTTGCATTAAAAGGAGTAATTATTAAAAAGAATGGAGAAGTTTTAAAAATAGATAGTGAAAAAGAAGGTATAATTTTTTCAATAACCGATTTACTTCCACATCTTGCGAGAAAACAATATGAGAAGAAAATTGGTGAAGCAATTGAAGGTGAAAATTTAAATGTATTAATTGGCTCAAAGCCACTGAAAGATGAAAAAGAAGAAAAGGTAAAAGCAAATATATTAAAATTTTTAAACGAAAAATATGGTATATGTGAAGAAGATTTTATATCAAGTGAACTTACATTAGTTCCATATGGTGAAGCAAAAGAAATTGGTTTTGATAAAAGCATGATTTTAGGCTATGGTCATGATGATAGATCTTGTGCTTTTTCTGGTTTTCATGCAATTTTAAATTCAGAAAAGCCAAAAAGATGGTCTATAGTTTACTTGATGGATAAAGAAGAAATTGGCTCAGAGGGAAACACATCAGCACAATCCTTTGTTTTTGATGAAATACTTTTGAATTTTGTAAATGATTATAAAGAATTAATAAATATATATTCAAAATCATGTGTTTTATCAGGTGATGTTAATGCTGCTTTTGATCCTAACTTTAAAGAAGTTTTTGAACCAAAAAATACAGCATATTTAAATAATGGTGTTGTAATGACTAAATTTACAGGAAGAGGCGGAAAATATGAATCTAATGATGCGAGTGCAGAATATGTTGGAAAAATTAGAAATTTATTAAATGAAAATGGAGTAGTTTGGCAAACTGCTGAATTAGGAAGAGTTGATGAAGGTGGTGGAGGAACAGTTGCAATGTTTTTCGCAAGAAAAGGCATGGATGTAATTGATATGGGACCAGGAGTTTTATCTATGCATGCTCCATTTGAAATTATTTCAAAAGGTGATCTATTTGCAACATATCATTCTTATAAAGTTTTTATTGAAAAATTTGAATAAATGGAAATAGGAATAATTGGTTTACCAAATTCAGGAAAATCAACTCTTTTTAAAGCACTTACTGGCAATGACATAGTGATAAACCTTTTTCCATTTTCAACAGTTAATCCAAATATTGGGGTTGTCTCAGTTCCAGATGAAAGATTAGAGATTCTTTCAAAATATATAAAACCAGAAAAAATTATTCCAACTTCAATTAAATTTATTGATCTTGCGGGATTAGTTAAAAATGCACATAAAGGAGAGGGACTTGGAAACAAGTTCCTCTCCGAAACAAGGAGAGCAGATGGACTTTTAGAAGTTGTTAGATGTTTTGAAGAAAAAAATGTGCCACATGTTGAAGGAAGTATAGATCCAATAAGAGATATAGAAATAATTCACATAGAAATTGCTCTTTCTGATTATGAAATTATTGAAAAAAATTTTGAGAAAGTTGATCATGCATATCGCTCTGGAAAACAAGAATTAAAACTTGAATTTGAAGCACTTAATTTTGCAAAAGAAACTCTTAAAAAAGGTGCTTGGTTAAATGAAATAAATTATCCTAATGAATTTAATGAAATTTATAAAAAATATAATCTTTTGACAACAAAACCTCTTATAATAATTGGAAATGTTGGTGATGAGGATATTTTTAATGGGGAAAGTGAAAATTTTAAAAAATTAAAAGATTATTGTGAAAAGAAAAAATATAAACTTTTAAAGGTTCCTCTGAAAATTGAACTCGAACTTTCAGAAATGGAAGAGAACGAAAGAGAGGCTCTTCTAAAAGAATTAAATTTAAAAGAAAGAATTCTAAATACAATTATAAAGGAATCATATACAATTTTAAATTTAATAACCTTTTTTACATATGCTAACAATATTATTCAAGCATGGTCTATAAAAAGGGGAGCAAATGCAAAAGAAGCTGCAGGAAAAATTCATACTGATTTTGAGAAAGGTTTTGTTAAAGCAGAGGTTTTTAATATAAATGATTTAAAAAAAGTAAATTCATTGCATGAATTAAGAGAAAAAGGGTTAATAAAAATTGAGGGAAAAGAATATATTGTTCAAGATGGTGATGTTATTTATTTTAAAATAAATATTTAAATTTATTTTTTACAGTTTTTACATACCCCATAAATTTCAATTATATAATGAAGTGGTTCAAAATCAGTTTCTTTAATACCAAGAAGATTAAAAATCTTATCAACCTCAGGAGCATTAAATTCAATTATTTTCCCACAATTTGTACAAATAAAATGTATATGAGGTTTTGTTGATATTTCATAATTCATGTGTCTTTTATGAAATGATGTTTTTCTAACAAGACCTTTACTTTCAAGAATAGATAGAGTTCTGTAAACACTTGTTAAACTAACTCCTTTTGTTTTTAGAGATTCGTAAATATCCATAGCAGAAAGGTGTTTCCCTTTATTCTTTATTAAAAATCTTAAAATCTCTTTTCTTTCTTTTGTTGTTCTAAAACCAAAATTTGAAAATACTTTATCTATCAATTAATTAGCTCCTCTAATTAAGTTTATATAAAAAAGATATATTATATTATAAACAATTTTTTGTCTAATCTCTTCTCTTGTACCATATAAAATAAAACTTTTTTTTATGAATTTATCACAAAATAAAATTGATACATAAATTAAACCTTTATTTTTGCCTTCTTGTGTTATCGGACCTAAATTTCCAGTTACTCCAATTGAGTAATCAACATCAAATAGATACTTTGCTTTTTTTGCCATATCAAAAGATGTTTCAATACTTACTGCACCAAAATTTTTAAGAATTTCGCTATCGACCTTTAAAACTTTTTCTTTAATCTCATTTGTATATACAACTATAGAACCTTTAAAAAATTTTGATGAGTTTGGTAAAAAATTAAAAAGATATGAGAGATATCCACCGGTGCATGATTCAGAAATTCCCAGTGTCTTTTTTTCTTTTATTAATTTATTTCTTATTTCAATAAGATAATTCAATAGATATTTATTTTTCAAAGTAAAGTTTAGAAACTTTTGCACAGAGTTTTGCATTATTTATAAGAAGTGCTTTGTTTGCTCTTATTGTTTTTCCATTCGAGATTTTATGTAATTCTGAAAGAATAAAGGGGGTAATGTTTTTACCTTCAATTTTTTTCTTTTCTAAATTTTTCAAAACACTTTGAAGTATATCTTCAAACTCTTTTTTATCCATTTCATCTTCCTCAGGAACAGGATTTACTATTAAAAGGGAAGATGTATAAAATCTATCCCAAAAATCAATGTAGTTAATTAAATCTTCAATATTATCAAAATAATTATCAAGATAAATGTCAGTTTCTCTGTAATAAAAACCAGGTAGTTTATCAGTTTTAAATCCAACAACTGGAACTCCAAGAGTTTCAAGAAATTCCCAACTCTTTTTAATATCAAGAATGGATTTGAATCCAGAAGTTATTAAAACTACTTTAAATTTTGATAAAGCAAAAAGATCAGTAGAAATATCAAAATACTTTTCAAAACCAATATGTACTCCCCCAAGGCCACCTGATGCAAGAAATTTTAAACTAAAATGATCCATAACATAAAGCATTCCTGAAATTGTAAGTGCTCCACTTTTCATTGTTGACAAAAGATAAGGCACATCTCTCATATTAGCTTTTATTACATCTTTACTTTTTGCAAAAAATTCAAAATCTTCTTCTTTTAAACCAACAAGAATTTTTCCATCTCTTATTCCAATAGTTAATGGAGTGACTTCTTCTTTTCTTATTATCTCTTCTAATTTGGTTGCAATTTTTAGATTATCTGGATATGGAAAACCAAAAGAGATTAAAGTTGTTTCAAGGCATGTGTGAGGATAAAAACTACCTTTAAATTCATCAGAAAAGATAATTGAATCTTTACAACTTTTCGCCTTTTTCATATGGAACTCCATCTGCTGCAGGTGGAGTAGCTCTACCAACAAATCCAGCTAGAATAAGAATTGTTAAAATATATGGAAGTGCCAAGAAAAATCCTCTTGGAATTATTTTTAAAATTTGTGGAGCTTGAGTTTGAATATAAATTTGGATAACATTTGCTAGTGTGAAGAAAAGAGCAGCTAAAAATGTTCCAAGTGGTTTCCATTTTCCAAAAATCATTGCTGCAAGAGCAATAAATCCTAAACCAGCTGGCATATGATTATCAAATAAATCTAATTGTCCTATTGACATTGATGCACCTGCAAGGGCTGCAAAAAATCCAGACATAATAACTGCAAAGTACCTAATTCCATAAACATTAACTCCAAGAGTATCTGCTGCTTTAGGGTGTTCTCCAACTGCTCTATGTCTTAATCCCCAATGAGTATGATATAAATAAAAATGGACAATAAAAGGAAGAATAACAGCAAGCCATACGAAGATATTCATCGTTTTAAACAGGTCTCCCAAGATTGGAATTTTTGCAAGTGCTGGAAAAAGTGGTTTCCCCATAAATGATGCAACAGATGGTGAGTGCCCTGTAGTATTAAAATATCTTTCCAAGAAAAATGTCATACCACCAAGAGAGAAAACATTAATTGCAACTGCTGAAACAATTTGATTTCCTTTTAAAGAAATTGAAATATATCCATGTAAAAGTCCTGCTAAAACTCCAACTATAATTGCAAATAAAATACCAACCCATGGATTTCCAGCAAGTGGATCTCTTCCACCAGTTATAGGATCTATTACTTTTGAAGATATATAAGAACCAAAAACAGCAAAAAATCCTCCAAATCTCATTATTCCTTCAAGAGCAATATTAACAACACCAGCATTTTCACACATAACTCCACCAAGTCCTGCAAGAATAATTGGAGTTCCAAAAACTAACATTGAAGATATAAAAGATATAATAGTTTTAAGAAACTCCACTGATTACCTCCTTGCCCTTAAAAACTCTCTTTTCACCAATCTTAAAGAGGAGATACTTTATCCCAACTTGACCTGCAACAAAGATAGTTGCAACACCTTGAATTATATCTGCAAAACTCTTGTGAATTCCAATAAGTTGCATTCCAGTTGCTCCACCTCTAACAAGACCAAAGAAAAGAGATGCTATAAAAGTTCCCACAGGTGTGGTATTTCCAACTAATGCCATTGTTATACCATCAAATCCATAACCAGGTCTAAAAACACCAGGATATCTTCCTTCAGTTCCAAGAATCATACATGCACCACTTATTCCAGATAAAGCACCAGCAATAAACATAGAAATTATCATAGTTCTACTTATATTTATTCCAGCATAGCGTGCTGCTTCAAGGTTTAAACCTGTTGCTTGAATTTCATAACCAAGAATAGTTTTATTTATTAAGATATAAACTAAAATTACTGCAATTATAGCAATAAAAATAGTTGCATTTAATCGAGTCCCAGCAAAAAGTGGTTTTAATCTTGAATTATCTGTTATATAGGGTGTACCAGCAAGAACTGCTCTTGGATTATATCTTAATATATTAAATGGTCCAACGACTATCCAGTTCTCAACAAGGTGAATTGCAATCCAATTTAACATTATGGTTGTAATAACTTCATGTACACCTCTTTTTACTTTTAAAAATGCTGCAAATGCACCATAAAGTCCTGAAGCAACTGCGACAATCAAGAGTATTAGAGGTATTCCTATAAGAGGAGGCAAATTAAATTTAAAACCAAAATAAGCAGCAGTTATTGCACCAATAATAAATTGTCCTTCTGCTCCAATATTAAAAAGCCCTGCCTTAAAAGCAACTGTAATTGATAAACCTGTTAATGCGAGTATTGCTCCTTTAAGAATTCCTTCACCTGCAACTCTTAATGATATAAATTCTGCAAAACTTTTTCCAATTGCTCCTTGGAATAAAACTCTATATGCTTGAATAGGACTTTTTCCTGTAAGTTTAATCATAATTCCAGCAATTATAAATGAAATTATGACTGAAATTATTGGAACAAGAAAAGATGATAAATCTTCTTTTTTTGCATTCCACCAGTTAATAAATTTATCAATACTTGATAATTTTAAATTATTCATTATTGCACCTCTTTTTTCTCATATCTCTTTAGTCCTAACATAAGAAGTCCTAATTCTTCTTCTGTTGCATCCTTTGCATTCATCTCTCCAACTATTTCACCATTATACAAAACAGCAATTCTATCTGATAAACTCATAATTTCTTCAAGTTCAAGAGAAATAAGAAGTATTGCTTTCCCTGAATCTCTCTGCTCAACTAACTTTTTATGAACAAATTCTGTTGCTCCAACATCAAGACCTCTTGTTGGTTGTGATGCAATTAAAATGTCTGGATCATAAGAAACTTCTCTTGCAACTACAACTTTTTGTTGATTTCCACCAGAGAGCGCATCTACTTTAAGATATGGGTTTCTTGGTCTTATGTCATACTCTTCAACTTTACTATTTCCAAAAACTTTTATATAACCACTATTTAAAAATCTTCCTTTTGAAAAAAGTTTTTCTCTTTGTCTTCCTAAAAATAGGTTATAAGATACAGTAAAAGGTAAAACAAGCCCTCTCGCTCTTCTATCTTCAGGTATATGAGCCATTCCTAAATTTCTTAAAATTTTTGCATCACTTATGAGTATCTCCTTACCTTTAACTATTATTTTTCCACTTTCAATTGGTCTCAAACCAGTAAGAGCTTCAACAAGTTCTTTTTGTCCATTACCTTCAACTCCAGCGATTCCTAAAATTTCATATTTTCTTAATTTAAAAGATATTCCTTTAACTGCTGGAATACCTCTATCACTTAAAACTACAAGGTCTTTAACTTCAAGAACAACTTCTCCTGGTTCAACTCCTTTTTTTGGAATTTCTAGCACTACATCTCTTCCTACCATAAGACGTGCTAATTCTCTCTCATTAGTCTCCTCTTTATTTTTAATCCCCATAACTTTTCCATTTTTCAAAACACAAATTCTATCTGCAATTTCAAGAACTTCTTTTAATTTATGTGAAATAAATATAATTGTCTTTCCTGCTTTTTTAAGTTCTTTTATTGTTAAAAAAAGTTCTTTTGTTTCTTGAGGTGTTAATACTGCGGTTGGCTCATCTAAAATTAATATCTCTGCTCCTCTAAAAAGAACCTTTAAAATTTCAACTCTTTGTTGAATTCCAACTGGAAGATTTTGAATTTTTTCAAGAGGATCAACTTTAAGCCCATACTTTTCAGATAAATTTTTTACTTCTTCAATTGCTTTTTTTCTATCAAAAACAAATCCATTTTTTATAAACTCATTTCCAAGTACAATATTTTCATAAACAGTAAAAACTGGAACAAGCATAAAGTGTTGATGAACCATACCAACACCAAGTTCTATAGCTCTTTTTGGTGAATTATGTATTACTTTTTTTCCATTTATATATATTTCACCTTTATCAGGTGTGTAAAGACCATAAATAATATTCATTAATGTAGTTTTTCCAGCACCATTTTCTCCAACTATTGCAAATATCTCCCCCTTTTTTATTTGTAAATTGATATTATCATTTGCAATGACACCAGGAAAAACTTTAGTTATATTTTTTAACTCAATTGCGTACTCCAAACTCTCCTCCAAATATATTAAAAAAAGGGGTGAGGCTTAAACTTGCCTCACCCCTAAAGATTCATATAACCTTAATTATGGAACTTGAGGAGGAACAAATTTTGCAAATGCATCTCTTGAGTCTGGAACTGTAAATGTACCATCTGCAATCATCTTCTTTAGTTTTTCAACTTTTTCTAAAACTGCTGATGGTATCATATTCTTTGTATATTTCATAGGTGAAAGACCAACTCCACCCTCTTTTACTCCAAGAGAAACAATTCCTGATTTAAATGTATTTTCAACAACTGATTTAATTGAAAGCCAAACTGCATAGTCAACATGCTTAATCATAGATGTTAATACATTTCCTGGTGCCATATAATCTTGATCTGAATCTACTCCAACTGCAAAGAATCCTTGTCCTCTTTTTTGTGCTTCTTTTATTACACCAATACCGCATGCACCTGATGCGTGATAAACAATATCAGCACCAGCATCAAATTGTTGTTTTGCAATTTTTTGTCCATCATCTGCACTTGTGAAGTTTCCAGTGTATCCAATTAAAACTTCACATTTAGGATTAACAGTCTTTACTCCTGCTCTATATCCTGCTTCAAATTTATGAATAATAAATAGGTCCATTCCACCAACAAATCCTACTTTATTTTTCTTTGTCATCTGTCCTACAAGAGCACCAACAAGGAATGAACCTTCATGCTCTTTAAATGTATAGCAAACTACATTTGGTGGTGCAGGATCAATAACACCATCTATTAACATAAAGTATGTATTTGGATATTGTGGTGCAACTTCTTTTATAGCATCTGTTAACATAAATCCAACACCAATAACAAGTTTACAACCCTCATCTGCTAACTTCTTTAAATTTGGAATATAATCTTCATTTGCTTTTGATTCAAGAACAAGTGGTTCAATATCAAATTTTTTAATTCCTCTATCTAAAAGATCTGGTGCTTCATCTTCAATACTCTTTTTATACTCTTCATCTGTTAATGGTTGATAACCAACACCAGCAACCATCTTAAGTCCAGCACCCCATGCTTCTAAACCTCTTAATGCTGAATCGTTAAATGATTTGTCACCTCTACCACCTACGTCTGTAACTAATCCAACTTTAATAACTGGTGATAAAGATATGTCTTTTGTTATTGTTTTTCCTGCTTCAATAGTTACTTTTTCAGTAAAATCTTTATAACCTTTGAGTGTAATTTTTAAAGTTTGTTCACCCTTGGGGACATCTTTAATTTCATATTTACCATCGCTTCCAGTGGTGGCTGTCTTTCCACCAATTGTTACTGTTGCACCTGGAACTGCTTTTCCAGTTGCTTTATCTTTTACTGTACCAGAAATTGTACCTGTAGTTTTTGCGCATCCAGCAAAAATTACACCAACTAAAAGTAATACCAAAAAAATTGTTAAAGTTTTTTTCATTTATGCCCTCCTTCTTTAAGAAAAATTTTGAGAATTTTTATGATTAACAATCACCTCCTTTCCATTTTAAAAATTATACCACACTTTCATAGTGACAAATAATATTTGCAATTTTTATTATATGATCACCAATTCTTTCAAGATTTGAAATTGTATCAAGATATATAACACCCGCTTCATTTAAACAAATCCCTTGTTTTAATCTTTCAATATGATTATCTCTCATACAATCTTCTAATCTGTCAATCTCTATTTCATTTTTCTTAACTTCATCATAAAAATCAAAATCATTATTATATAAATTTTCTTTTACTAATAAGAAATTTTTATAAACTAATTCAAACATTTCTTCTAATTCTTTCATAGCATATTGAGAATATGGAATTTTTTCTTCTAATCTATTTAACTCAATTTGGGAAGTATTATCTATGATATCTCCAATTCTTTCAAATTGAGAAGATACAATAAGTAATCGAGGTATCTCTCTCGCTTCTTTTTCTGGAAGAGAAAGAGATGAAATTTTTGAAACATATCTTGATATTTCTCTGTTAACAAAATTAATTGTTTCCTCTCTTGAAGTTATATCTAAAACAGCACTTTTATTTTTATTAAAAATGAGCTCTCTTAAACATATAAAATTATTATTTACAATTTCTCCTAATCTTTTTATTTCATTAACCAAAGCATCATAAGCAACAATAGGAGATTTTAAAATTGAAGGATTTAAATATTTAACTCCGGTTTCAATTAATTTTTCTTCACCTGGCAATAATTTTGTAATTAAAGCAACATATTTTGATGTAAAAGGTAAAAAAATCAATGTATTTATAACATTAAATAGAGTATGAGAATTAGCAATTTGTTTAACTGTATCTGAAGTAAGAGATGATATAAACAAAATATAGGGTTTTAAAATAATTAAAAATATTAATGTACCTATAACATTGAAAAGTAAATGTGATAAAGCAGTTCTTTTTGCTGATAATTTTGTTCCAATACTTGCTATTAGTGCAGTAACACAAGTTCCAATATTTGCTCCTAATATTAAAGGAAAGGCAGAATTTATGTCAACTAATCCTTCCATACCAAGTGCTTCAATTATGCCAACTGTTACACTACTACTCTGTTGAATTGCTGTGAAAATTGTTCCTGCAAGTACTCCTAAAATTGGAACCTTTCCAAATTCAGTAAAAACATCAACAACTTTTTGTGATGCTCTTAATGGACTAACTGAAGAAGTCATAATTTCAATAGCGATAAAAATTAAACCAAAACCCATTATAAATTCACCAAAATACTTTACTCTTTTTCTGAATGGTAAGAAATATAACAAAAATCCAACTGTGAAAAACAAAAATCCATATTTAGTTATTTTTAAAGCAATAATTTGTGCTGTTATTGTTGTACCTATGTTTGCACCAAAAATAATACCTACTGCTTGATAAAGAGTTAATATGCCACTATTAACCAAACTAACAACAATTACTGTTGTTGCAGAACTTGATTGAATTATAGAAGTAACTATAAAACCAAGTAAGACACCCATAACTGGATTTGAAGTTGCTTTTTCTAAAATTTTTTTTAGATTTTGTGCTAATGCTTTTTGAATACCATTAGATGTGATATGAATACCATAAATAAAAAGAGCAATGCCTCCAATTAAAGGAAAAATAATTTTTGTTAGCACATTAAGAACTCCTTAAAGATAATTTAATACCCTCCTCCACTCTTTCAATTAAATGAAATTTTAAACTGTTTTTAATTTGCTTTGGAATTTTCTTGAGATCATTCTCATTCTCTTTTGGAATAATTACCTCTTTAATTCCTGCTCTGTGTGCTGCAAGAACTTTAATCTTAAGACCTCCAATTGGTAAAACTTTTCCAGTTAAAGTTATCTCTCCTGTCATTGCAACTTCTTTTTTAACTGGAACTTCTTTAATTGTTGAAATCATTGCTGTAAGCATTGCAATTCCTGCAGATGGTCCATCTTTTGGAACAGCACCTTCTGGAACATGAACATGAAAATCAAATTTTTTATAAAAATCTTTATCCTCAATTCCAAGTGTATCAGCATGAGATCTTATATAAGAGAATGCTGCATGTGCTGATTCTTTCATAACATCTCCAAGTTGTCCTGTTAGAATAAGTTTTCCATCTCCTTTCATTTTAACAACTTCGATTTTTGTAATGTCTCCTCCAAATGGTGTCCAAGAAAGACCAGTTGCAACACCAATTTCATCTCTCTCTTCTTTTATTCCAAATCTATATAGTGGATATTCTAAATATTTAAATAAATTTTTTGCTGATACTGTAACTTTTTTAAAGTTTTCACCTTTCTCAAGTTTCTCTTTTGCAACTTTTCTTAAAATTTTAGAAATCTGTCTTTCAAGTTCTCTTAATCCAGATTCTCTTGTATATTCTCTTATTATTTTTAAATATGCCTCATCTGTAATTTTAACATCATCTTCATTTAAACCATTAAAGTTTAGTTGTTTTGGAAATAGATATTTTTTAGCTATGTGAAGTTTTTCATCTTCAGTATAACCTGGAAGGTAAATTATCTCCATTCTATCTAAAAGTGGCGGAGGAATTGTGTGAGTAACATTTCCTGTTGTAATAAATAAAACATCAGAGAGATCAAACGGAATTTCAATATAATGATCAGAAAAATGTGAATTTTGATCTGGGTCAAGAGCTTCAAGAAGTGCTGCTGATGGGTCTCCTCTAAAATCTACTCCGACTTTGTCTATTTCATCTAAAAGGAAAACTGGATTTCTTGTACCTGCTTCTTTTATCCCCTGTATTATTCTTCCAGGAAGAGCTCCAACATATGTTCTTCTATGACCTCTTATTTCTGCTTCATCTCTAATTCCACCAAGAGATACATGAACAAATTTTCTTCCAAGTGCTCTTGCTATAGATCTACCTAGAGATGTTTTTCCTACTCCAGGAGGTCCTATAAAACAAAGAATTGGGGATTTTGGCTTTTTTGTTAATCTTCTTACTGCAAGATACTCAAGAATTCTTTCTTTAACATCTTCAAGACCATAATGATCTTCATCTAAAATTTTTTGTGCTCTTAAAATTTCAATCTCATCTTTTGTTGATTTATCCCATGGTAGATCTAGAAGCCAATCAAGATATGTTCTAATAACTGCTGCTTCCATTGCCATAGGTGGCATTTTTG
This sequence comes from Caldisericia bacterium, assembly GCA_026414995.1. Classification (NCBI taxonomy): domain Bacteria; kingdom Pseudomonadati; phylum Caldisericota; class Caldisericia; species Caldisericia bacterium. Next base: position 26,463 of record JAOAHY010000009.1, read on the forward strand.
ATAAGCGCTTCAACTCTTCATTAAATTTTTCTAAAACATAATCTGGTAATTTTCTTCCCTTTAGTTTATTTCTATATTCTTCAACTTCTTCAGAATACTCTTCAGATTCACCTAATTCTCTTTTAATTGCTTTAAGTTGCTCTCTTAAGAAATATTCTCTTTGTGTTTTATCAACTTGTGATTTTACTTTCTCTTCAATTTCATTTGTTATTTTTAGAAGTTCAACCTCTTTTGAGAGAAGTTTTATTAAAATTTCAAATCTCTCTTCAATATTTATAGTTTCTAAAATTTTCTGTTTATCTTGAATAGGAACAATTATATTTGATGCAACTATATCTAAAAATCTTGTAGGATCTCCAATATCTTGAACAGCTGTTAAAGAATCTATTGGAATTTTTTTTGACAATCTTACATAATCTGCATAAAGGTCAAGTGTAACTCTTGTTAAAGCCTCGATTTTTGGTGTAATCTCAACTTTATCTTCTATCTCTGTTACTTCTGCTTCGAAATAGGGTTCAACTTTTGTATAATTTTCAATTTTGACTCTTTTTATTGCTTCAACTATAACTCTTTCAGTTCCATCTGGAAGTTTAACATTTTGTAAAATTTGAGCAAGAACACCTATTTCATATAAACCCTCTGGTGTTGGATCTTCCTCTTCTTCTATTTTTTGAGTGACAAGAATAAGAAGTTTATCTTTTTTTATTGCTTCTTCAAATGATGCAAGCGATTTTCTTCTTCCAACAAAAATTGGAAGGACAGTGTGAGGAAAAACTACAACATTCCTTAATGGTAAAACAGGATAAATTGTCTTCTTTTCCATATTTATTTCCTATTCTCTAAAACTTCATCAATTATTCCATAATCTTTTGCTTCATATGAAGTCATATAATAATCTCTATCAGTATCTTTTTCAATTTTATCAAGGGGTTGCCCAGTATGTTTTGATAAAATTTCATTAATTTTATTTTTTACTCTTATAATCTCTTTTGCTACAATTTCAATATCTTTTGCTTGGCCCTGCACCCCACCCCATGGTTGGTGTATTAAAATTCTTGTATTTGGTAATGCATATCTTTTATTTTTAGTACCTGCTGCAAGAAGTACAGCAGCCATACTTGCTGCTTGGCCTACACATATTGTTGATACAGGTGCTTTTATAAATTGCATTGTATCGTATATTGCAAGACCTGCTGTAACTTCTCCTCCAGGACTATTTATATATAAATTTATATCTCTTTCAGGGTCTTCTGCCTCAAGAAAAAGAAGTTCTGCTATAATTGCATTTGCTACCTGATCATTAATTTCAGTTCCAAGAAAAATAATTCTATCTTTAAGTAATCTTGAAAAAATATCATAACTTCTTTCACCATATGGTGTCTTTTCTATAACCCATGGTATAACCTGATTAATCTCTTTCATGTCTTCTCCTTTCTTCCAATATATTTATAACATAATTATCTTCAACTTGCTCAAAATCCTCATAAAACTGTCCAACCGCATAAAAAAAGTGTGGAAGATACAATGAAATAAATAGATCTACCTCTTTTTCTATTCTTTCTTTTGCATCAATACTTGAAACAGGAACAGCAACAATTGTTTTGTTTGGATTTTTATTTTTTATAGTTCTTACTGCAATTAACATTGTTTCTCCTGTTGCAATTCCATCATCAACAACAATTGCAGTTTGATTAGTTAAATCTTTTAATTGTTTACCACCTCTAAATAATTTAACTCTATCTTCAAGAGTTTTTCTTTTTCTTTCGATTGTTTTTTTTAAAAGCTCTTCATTTTCTTTTTCTCTTAAAAAAATTGTTCCATCTTCACTTATTGCACCAATTGCATACTCTTCATTGTAAAAAGAAGGAATTTTAGAAACAATAATAATGTCAAGAGGGCAATCTAAAATCTTACTTATTTCATAACCAATTACAACTCCTCCTCTTGGTATGCCAAAAACAATAGGATTTTTTAAGTTTAACTCTTTTAATTTTTTTCCTAATAGTATTCCTGCTTCTTCTCTATTTCTGAATATCAACTTTTGTTTTCTCTTTTGAAATTAAAGTTTCTTTATTTACTCCCATTGTGCATTTTCCTTCTAAAACCCCTCCCTCTTCAATTGCAATTTTAGATGTATGAACATCACCAATTAATTTTCCAGTTGAATAAATTTCTACTTTTCTATCAGAAAAAACATTTCCATTAATAACTCCCATTATTTGAACTTCAGCTGCCTTAATATTTGATTCAACAACTCCTTTTTCTCCAATTGTTACTATTCCTTTAACTTCAATTTCACCTTTTACTTTTCCATCAACTCTTAAACTACCTTCACAAATAATTTTTCCTTCAACTGTTGTTCCTTCACCAATATATGACTGTGCTGAATCTCTTACAACTTCTTCTTTTGATGCTTTTCCGAATGGCATTACTACCTCCTTTTTGAAATTTATGGAGCGGGAAACGGGATTCGAACCCGCGGCCCTCGGCTTGGGAAGCCGATGCTCTACCCCTGAGCTATTCCCGCCTAATGATATTATATCAATAATTTTAAGTATCTACATAAAATATCTCATTTTTTCTTATAAAACTTGGTAATAATTCTTTTAGTGGTATCTTTTCAATTTGAGATTTATAGATAAAAATTGATTCTTTCTTAATTTCAATTTCTTTTTCATTTAAAATAAATTTTTCCCATTTTGAATGAAAATTTAATGTTCTTAAAGGAGGCAAAACGTATAAATTTGGATCAAATTTAATTGGTTGAGGGAAATAATCATGATGTACAAGATATTGATAAATTTTTATATTCTCAAAATTTGATAAAACCTCTTTTAATACCTCTCCACTTACTTTATGGTCTTTATGCTTATCATAAGATAAAGGTATAAATACTTTGTCAGGTTTATAATTTTTAACTATTCCGTAAAAATCTATATAAAGTTCATTTCTATATTTAAATAATTTACCATCGGGATAATTCAAGAAAATTAAGTTATCTTCTTTTAAACCAAGCAAAGAAGCAGCATTTCTTAATTCATTATATCTAATCTCTTTCTTATGTCTCTTATTTCCATCAGTAATTAAAACTATAAAAACATTTGATTGATTTATAATTGCTCTATGTATATAACCACCACAAGCAATGGTTTCATCATCAGGATGTGGAGAAAAAACAATTATTCTTTCATTTTTTTTTGGATTTTCAATTTCAGGCAATAAATTTATTGCTCCTTGTGGTAAAACTTGAGTTGCTCTTATAAAAAATAAACCATAAATTAAAATAATAAAAAGAGAGAAAAGAATTAAATATTTATATAATTTTTTCTTTTTCATATAATTAAATTTTACTATTAAATTATTTATTGAGTACTTCTTTAAGTTTTTCTATTTCATTATTACTTAACCTATTTTTAACCCATACTTCTTTTAAATTTTTAACAATAAAATCTATTAAATTCATAGTCACCTTTCTTATTCCTCCATCTGGAAAACTAGTATCACCAATATATCTTGGTATTAAATGAAAATGAATATGTTCTATTGATTGACCTGCAACTTCTCCAAGATTTAATCCAAAATTAAAACCAGATGCTTTAAGAACTATTTCAATACCAATTTTCACTTTTTTATATGTTTCAAAAATATTTAAAATTTCTTCATCGTTTAAATCTTCTAATTTCAAAACATGTCTATTTGGAATAATTAATGTATGTCCTTTAGTTACAGGAAATATATCAAGAAGTGCAAAAGAAAATTTATTTTTAAAAATTACTCTTTCATTTTCAGGTTCACAAAAAGGACAAAAATTCATATTTCCTTTATATTATATTTTCTTTCTCCCAAGCCAATCTCTTCACCATATTCAAGTTGTCTTATACCAGAAATTTTGTGGACATATAAAAATTTATCTTCATTTTCTAAAGTTTTATAATCTAATGAGTGAACTTTTAGGGCCTCAATATTTTTTATTGCATCAAAAGATGCTTGATCAACTGCAACAATATCTTTTGAACCAAACAAACCAATATCTCTTATTATATTTTCATCATGCCATGGTAAACAATCACAATCTGGTGATACATCCAAAACGAAATTTAAAAAGGAGATTCTTTCTTCAAAAAATTTTTTTACTCCAAAAGCATATTCGACCATTTTTTCCTCTAAAATTTCACTTGAGCTTCCCCAAGATGTTTTAATTGCATTTGTTGGACAAACAGTAACACATTCTCCACATCCAATACATTTTGAATAATCGAAACTTGCTTTTTTATTTATAATTTCAATTGCATTTTCAGGGCAATGATCTCTACATTTACCACAGCCAATACATCTTTCAAAAATAAATGGTGGTTTAAAATCTGCATGTTGCTGTTGTTTTCCTGCTCTTGAAGCACAACCCATAGCTACATTTTTAATGCTCCCTCCAAAACCTGCTGACATATGACCTTTGAAGTGAGTTAAAACAACAAGATAATCTGAATCAATAATTGCACCACCAATTTTTACTTTTTTAAAGTGTTTTAAGTTTACTTCAATTTCATAAAAATATTGTCCTCTTACTCCATCAGCAATTACAATTGGACAACCCATTGAGGAGTAAGAAAATCCATTGTATATTGCAGTGTTCAAGTGATCAATTGCATTTGACCTTGAGCCTCTATAAAGAGTGTTAGTATCTGTTAAAAATGGTTTACCTCCTAAATCCTTAACAAGGTCAACAATCTGCCTTACAAAAATTGGCCTTAAAAAACCATGATTACCTAACTCTCCAAAATGAAGTTTAATTGCAACTAGATCACCATTTTTAATCTCTTTAATAAGTTTAGATGCTAAAATTTTAATTTTTCTTAAAAATGACCTCTCTTCATTTTCTGCTCTGAGTGAAGCAAATAAAACTTCAGCCATTTTAAATTTTCCTTTCTAATAAATTTTATTCATTCTCTTCAAAAATTAATGGAATAATAATTGGTTTTCTTCTTGTTCTCTCATAAAGAAATGAAGAAAGAGCACCTTGTAAATCTCTTTCAAGTATATCTTTTGAATAAGAGTGATTTGAATTATATATCTCCTCTACTCTTTCTTTAGCATCTTTTATTATTTTATTAAACTCAATTCCATTAAAAAATCCTCTTGATGAAAAACTTATGTCTTTTATTTTCCCTTTATTTATTAAAATACCTAATACAACAATACCTTCTTTTGCTAAAATTTTTCTATCTTTTAAAACTTCACTCTCTTCAGATTCAAGACCAAGCCCATCAATAAAAAGATCTCCTGTGTTTTCTTTTTTTCCTCTTCTAACATGGTCCTTTGTGACTATTAAAGTATCACCATTTTCAACTACAAAAATTTTATCTTCACTTATACCAATCTCTTTTGCTACCTTTTTGTGAGCATAAAGGTGTCTTGCTTCTCCATGAATAGGAACAAAATAATCTGGTTTAATAAGTTGAAGCATTATTTTTAACTCCTCAGTTGAAGCATGTCCTGATACATGAACACCATCTTCTTCTCTATAGATAACTTCAGCATTAAGATAAAAAAGAGAATTTATAATTTTGTTTACATATTCTTCATTTCCAGGAATTGGATGTGCAGAAATTATAACTGTATCTTTTGGAAGAATTTTTATTTTATCATGTGCTGAATTTGCAAGTCTTGTAAGCCCTGAAAGTGGTTCACCCTGACTTCCAGTTGTTAAAATAACTAATTTCTCTTCTGGAACAAGAGAAAGTTCATCAATCTGGATCATTAGATCATTTGGAATATTTAAAAAGCCGAGTTTTTTAGAAATTGTAATTATAATTACAAAACTTTTTCCATCAACATAAACTTTTTTATTTAGTTTATGAGAAATATCAAAAATTTGTTGGATTCTATGAATGTTTGTTGAGAAAGTTGTAATTATAATTCTTCCTTTTATTTTTCTAAAAAGATCAAAAAGCCTTTCACCAACAACCCTTTCAGAACCAGTAAAACCTTCTTTTGTTGCATTTGTAGAATCTGATAGAATGAGTAAAACTCCATCTTGTCCAATTTTTCCTAATTTTTGAAGATCAATTGCTTTTCCATCAATTGGAGTTGTATCAATTTTAAAATCTCCTGTATGAAAAATTCTTCCAGAAAAGGGATTTTCAATTAAAAAACCAAGTCCGTCTGGAATTGAATGATTTACATAAACTCCCTCAAGTGTAAAATTTCCTATTTTAAATTTTTCATTTGGTTTTATTTCAACTTCTTCGTATGGTTTTAATTTACCTGGAATTACAGTTGAAGCAAGACCAAGAGTTAGTTTTGTTCCATAAAGAGGAAGTTTTACTTTTTCAAAAATATATTTTATAGAACCAATATGATCAAGATGACCATGAGTTATAACTATTCCTTTTAATTTATTTTTTATTTTATCAATATATGTTAGATTTGGAATTACATATTCAACTCCATACATTTCAATTTCAGGAAATTTAAAACCTGCATCAAGAATAAAAGCAGTTTCATTATCTTCAAAAATCATCATGTTTTTACCAATTTCGTTTAACCCTCCTAAAAAAGTTATTTTTACAAATTTACTTGATAATTCTTGCGAACTCATCTTGTGTTAAGCCTCCACATACACCAAAACCAAATTTTTCAAACTCTATTTCACTAAACTCTTTCATTAAATCATCTCTATTAACTTTTTGAATTCTTTCAATTACTTCTTCAATTTTCTCAACATAACCTTTTCTAAAAAAATTAACTCCATTTCTTTCACTTTTTGCCAAAGAGTTCTCTAATCTAAGAAGCAAATTTCCAATTAAAAATTCTTTACTTCTCTCTATCTCATCTATTTTAAAAGACTCTTTTTTTATTTTCTCAAATTCACTTTTAATTTCATAAAGAACTTTTTCTAAATTATTCTTGTTTGTTGCAAAATAGATTACTCCAGCCCCAGTTTGTTTATAAGATAAATTGAAAGAATAAATTGAATAAACTAAACCTAAATCTTCTCTTATCCTTTGAAATAATCTTGATGACATTCCACCACCTAAAACATTTAAAAGAACAAGATGAATAGGATATTCTTTTGTGAGAATTGAAACAGATTTAAAAGCCATGTGTACATAAACTTGTTTAATATCTTTATATCTAACTTTTATATCAGATAAAAAATTTGGTTCAAAAACTTCACTTATTTTTTTATCATAATCAAATTTTTTTAAATTTTCTTCTACTACCTTTTTAACTTCATCAAATTGAATATTTCCATAAAAAGAGATGATTAAATTTTCTGGATGATAAAAATTTTTAAAAAAGGAAAAGAGAGAATCTCTTGTTGAATTTTTTATATTTTCAACTTTTCCAATAACATCATAAGAAAAACTTGAATTTCCCCAAATAGCTTTTTTAAGTTCAATTAGAGAAAGTTCTTCAGGTGAATCCTCAATTGAGTTATACTCTTCAATAACAACATTTTTTTCTTTTTCAATTTCAATTTCAGGAAAAAGTGGATTTTGAATAATATCTAAAATAACATCAGTTGCTTTTTTAAAACTTCTATCTCTTCCTCTAATATAGTAGCCAGTATATTCACTTGATGTAAAAGCGTTCATATCACAACCAATTCCTTCGACTTCAATTGAAATTTCTTTTGAGTTTCTTTTAGGAGTTCCTTTAAAAACAAGATGTTCTATAAAATGTGAATATCCATTTGTCTCTTCACTCTCATAAATTGAACCTGCTGGTACCAAAATAAAAAGAGAGAAGGAAGGGAAATTTTCTCCTCTCTGGTATATTAATGTTGAGCCATTAAATAGTGGCTCAACTATTGTTTCGCTATCTGCCATCTATTCTCTTCTATCTCTTCTCCTTTCTCTATCTTCATCATCAAATATAATTCCTTTTTGAGTTAAATTAACTCTTCCAAGGTCATCAACATTTGCAACTTTAACAATTATTTCATCTCCAACTTTTGGCCAGAGTTTTGTATTTTTTGCAATATTACTTCTCATTTGAGATACATGAAGCAATCCATCTTTATTAGGTGTTATTTCAACAATTAAACCAAATTCTCTTACTTGCAAAACTTTTCCAAGATAAATTTTTCCAACCTCAATGTCTTGAGTGAGCTCTTTTATCATTTCTCTTGCTCTTTCTCCTGAATTGTAATCTGGTGCAGTTATATAAATTCTTCCAGTTGGTTCAATGTCAATTTGAACTTTTGTTTCATCTATAATTTTTTTGATAAATTTTCCTTGAGGACCAATAACATCTTTAATTTTGATTGGTTCAATTTCCATAACAATAACTCTTGGAGCAAGTGGTGAAATTTCTGGTCTTGGTTTATCAATAACTTTTAACATTTCACTTAATATATATAATCTTCCCTCTTTTGCTTGTTTTAGTGCTTTTTCAATTATTTCAAGATCTATTCCTTTTATTTTTATATCCATTTGAAGAGCAGTAACACCTTCTTCTGTACCTGCAACTTTAAAATCCATGTCTCCAAGATGGTCTTCCATTCCTTGAATATCAGAAAGAATTGTATATTTGTCTCCTTCTTTAATTAAACCCATTGCAATACCAGAAACAGGTCTTTTAATTGGAACTCCTGCATCCATTAAAGAAAGAGTTGAACCGCAAACAGAAGCCATAGATGTTGAACCATTAGATTCCAAAACTTCTGATACAACTCTTATTGAATATGGAAATTCTATCTCATCTGGAATAACTGCAAGAAGCGCCCTTTCTGCTAAAGCACCATGTCCTATTTCTCTTCTTGATGGACCTCTAAGAGGTTTAACTTCTCCAGTAGAAAATGGTGGAAAGTTATAATAGTGCATATATCTTTTTGTGAATTCTTCTTCAAGACCTTCAATGAGTTGTCCTTCTTTAAGACCTCCTAATGTTACAACTGAAAGAACTTGAGTTTGACCTCTTGTGAATAAACCAGAACCATGAGTTTGAGGTAAAAGACCAACTTTTATATAAAGTGGTCTAATTTCATCAGGTTTTCTTCCATCAACTCTTATATTTTTTTCAATAATCCTTTTTCTTACAAATTCTTTTAAAATTTTTGTGAATGTATAATCAAGTTTTTTTAATAACTCATTTTCTTCTTTTGTAAACTCCTCTTTTGTTTCAAAATCCTCTATGAAATATTTAAAAAGTTCATCCTTAAGTTTTTCAAGCTCCTCTTCTCTTTTTGTTTTCTCAGGAAAATTCTCAAGTATATCTTCAAACTTTGGCTCAAGAAACTCTTTTGATTTATGAATTATTTCATCTTCTACTAAGAATGGCTCAACTATAATTTTTTCTTTTCCATTTTCTTTTGCAAAATCTTTTATTTTTCTTGCAATTTTTTTAATCTCTTCATGTGCTAAATCAAGTGCTTTGAGTATATCTTCCTCTTTTACTTCTTTAAGACCTGCCTCAACCATAACAATATAATCTTCTGTTCCTGCGACAACAATATCCATTTCACCTTTATCTATCTCTTCAAATGTTGGATTAATTATAAATTTATCTTCAATTTTACCAACTCTTACTGCACCAACTGGACCTAAAAATGGTGCAGAAGATAGAGATAATGCAAGGGATGCTCCATTTAAGGCTAAAATATCTGCTGGATTCTCTTTATCTTGTGATAAAACCATTGCTATAATTTGAACATCATTATAGAAAAATTCGGGAAATAAAGGTCTTAAAGATCTATCTATTAATCTACCTTTAAGTATTTCTTCATCTGTTGGTTTTCCTTCTCTTTTATAAAATCCGCCTGGAATTTTACCAACTGCATAAAGTTTTTCTTCATAATCAACAACAAGTGGAAGAAAATCTTGCCCTTCTTTTACTTCTTTACTTACAGCACATGTAACTAAAACAACAGTACCACCACATTTTACTAGTGTGGCACTATCTGCTTGTTTTGCAACTTCACCAATTTCAAAAAAATATTTTTTATTAGAAATTTCAATTTCTAATGTCCGTTTATTTATATCTAAAATCATTTTTCTCCTTTAGAGAGTTAAATTACTTTCTTAAATTTAAACTCTCAATTAATTGTAAATATTTATCGTAATCTTTCTCCTTAAGATAATTAAGGAGTTTTCTTCTTCTTCCAACCATCTTAAGAAGCCCTCTTCTTGAGGAGTGATCCTTTTTATGCTCCTTAAGATGTTCGGATAACCTTCTAATCTTTTCAGTTAATATAGCAATCTGTACCTCAGGAGATCCTGTATCTTTTTCGTGTAATCTAAACTTTTCTATTATCTCCTGTTTTTCTTTTTTATCTAACATCTTTACCTCCTAACCTACCCTTTAACCCAGATTTAACTTTAATCCAGGTTAAGGATCATTGGTTTTATAACTTTAAAAAATTATATCATATTAAGGAAATTTTTCAAATTATATGGGTAAAAAATTATTTTTTCCAACCTAAAATATCATTTGCGGCAATAATTCCTGAAATAACTACTCCTTCAATTCCCCCTCCTGGAAATGTTGAAGCAGAAGCAAGATAAAGGCCTTTAATTGGAGTTTTAAAAAATGGCCTTTTTGTGTCAATTGATTGATCGAAAGAATAAAGAGCTCCCTCTGGCATCAATGTGTACCTTTCAAATGTTTTAGGTGTTGCTCCTTCTTTAATTAAAATTTTATCTTTAATTTCTGGAATTAATTTAATCAATTTTTCAATTGATTCATTAATATATTTCTCTTTTAAATTTTTATATTCCTCACTTTCTCTTTTAGGGAAATCATAATAATTAGCACCACTTATTATTGTTATACTTGATTTATTTGTTAGTGCTAAATTTGGATCAGCGTTTGAATTTATTACAACATCAATTTCATCATCAATATCTTTTATTAAATTTGGATAACCTTTTAAATCAATATCAACACTCAAAAAAGTCATAAAACATGATGGTGACATCCTTAAACTTTTAATATATTCTATATAATCTTTATCAATTTCTTTTTGATCAATGAGTTTTAAAAAAGTAACCTTTGCATTTATGTTTGAAATAACTATATCAGATTTAAAAAACTTTTCATTAGAAATTACTCCTTTTACAACTCCATTTTCAACAACTATTTTTTGAACTTCATGATTTGTTAAAACTTTCCCATTGTATTCTTCAATTTTATTTTTGAGAGAATTTGAAAAATTTTGGGCACCACCTTTAGGAAAATATCCTCCAAAAAGAAAATAAGAAACACAATTTGTTAAAGCGCTACTTGCATAAATTTTGTTTGGTGAAGAACCAACATAACCAACAAGAGATGATATAAGTTTTTTTAAATTATTATCTTTGAAATATTCATTAAGCTTATCTTCAAAAGTTTTATTCATCCAATCATAAAAATGAGGATGTTCCCTAGGATAATTTACAAGATATTTACTTCCTAAAACCTTCAAAATAAGTTCAGCAGGAAGTGGAGTGCCAAAAAATTTTACATCTTTATAACATTCAATATATGCATTTTTAGCATCATCAAAAAATCTTATAATATTTTCTTTTTCATGAGGAAATTTTTGAGAAAGAAGAGAAATAAAGCTTTCAAGATCCTTTTGATCAATTTTTTCACTATTTAAAATATATTGAGTTTTGTTCTTTACAAAAAGAGAGTCTTTATCTAAATTTAACTCTTTTAATAAATAAGAAATAGGCCCACCTTCCCATAAACCACTTACATCTTCAACTCCAGTGTTAAAAATAAATCCTTTTCTTCCAAAAGAAGAGCAATATCCACCAACTTTATAGTGTCTTTCAAGAACTAAAACTTTAAAACCATTTTTTGCAAGAAGCGATGCTGATGTTAAACCGCCAATTCCAGAACCTAAAACAATAATTTCATACTCATTCTCATCTTTTTGTTTTGCTCTATCAATCTTAACTTCAAAATCATACTTTTTTAAAAATTCTTTATAAACTCTTTTAATAAAATATTCAGGTGCTTTTGATGGAAATATGATTGAAAAAATTACTCCTAAAGCAATATTTATGTTTGAAAAAATCAAATTTAATGGAAACAATAAAAATAAATAAAAAAGAGAGTTTAAGCCATAAACAAAAATCCAAAAAATAGTGATAATATAATTTACAAAAATAAAAGTTTTATCTTTCCAGTAAACTTTTGGATAATCTTTTTTAGACACTTGAAATGTGTATGGGTTTTTAATTGTTATTGAAAATAAAGCCATTATAAAAAGAGTAAAATAGCCTAAAAGACCACTTTTTTCATAAAATATTTTATTTTTAAAAAATATAGTAAATATTAATGCTATTGAAAAATAGAAAAATGTGAAAAAATCCATTAAATTAAAATCTTTTCTTTTAATTTGTGGTAATAAAAGAAAAATTGTAATTATAAGTGGAATTAAAAGAGAAATAATTTTTTCTAAATTTGAAGTGCTCCAATAAATTATCCAAGGTATAAAAGATATTAAAATAAAGAGCATTCCTGGAATTTTAACTCTTTTCATAAATTTATTTTATTTAATTCCTTTTCAATAATTGAATAAATCTTAACAATTGGTAAATTTTTCTCTTCTGCAATTTTTTTAATATCATCATATTCAGGTGTAATTTTTTTCTCTCCTTTAAAATATGAAATTTTAATTCTTATTTTACCTAATTCTGTCTCTAACTCTTTAATTTCTCTTTTTAAAAATACTTTCTCAACTCTTGTTAACCTAACTCCAATTGATGTAGTCTCACTAAAAATTAGATCAATTAAGTTATTTTTATCTTTCTCTTCACATAAAATTGAGATTTTATAAGATGGTCTGTTCTTTTTCATATAAATTGGGGTAAAAAATACATCAAGGGCACCTAAAGAAAATGCTTTATCAATTATATATCCAAAAATTTGAGGATTCATATCATCAATATTTGTTTCTATAAGTGTATTGAAATCTTTTAAATAAAAATCATAAAGTTCTCCAATAAAAACTCTTAAGATATTTGGAATTTCAAAATCTTTTTTTCCAAGACCATATCCAATTTTTTCTATTTTCATAGAAGGTAAATCACCAAATGATGTACTAAGAGTTGTTATAATAGCTGCGCCAGTTGGAGTTGTAATTTCACCTTTGATTCCATTTGAAAATATTGGAACTCCTTTAAGAATTTCTATAGTTGCTGGTGCTGGGATAGGTAAAACTCCGTGATGAGTTTTTACAAATCCACTTCCAACAGGAACTGGAGATGAATAAACTTTTTCAACATTTAATAATCTTAATCCAATAACACTTCCAACGATATCAATAATTGAATCTAATCCCCCTAATTCATGAAGGTGAACTTCTTCAAATTTTTCATTTTCTGTTAATTTTATATTTTTACTCAAATTTTTTACTTCTTTTAGATATTTATATTTTTTAATCAACACATTTCTATTAAATCAATCCCTTTTCTTTCAGTGAGAGTATCAGAAATATTAATTTTAAAATCTGTTCCATAAATTCCATTTTTTTCTTTTTTTGTTATTTCAATCTCAAATCCAGTTAAATACAGTTTATCTATTTCTTTTTTCCATGTTGAATAATCAAGACCTAAATCAAAAAGTGCTCCTAAAATCATATCTCCACTTATGCCATTAAATAGATCAAAATAGATAATTTTCACTCTTCTTCACCAATTTTATTTATTAAACTTGCAAAAAAGCCAGCTCCAAAACCATTATCAATATTTACAACAGCAACTCCAGGTGAACATGAGTTAAGCATTGTTAAGAGGGGGGCAAGACCATTAAAATTAGCACCATAACCAATACTTGTAGGAACAGCAATTACTGGAACTTTAACTAAACCTCCAATAACACTTGGAAGAACACCATCCATTCCAGCAACAACTATTAAAACTTTTGCTTCTTTTATTTTTTGAAGATTATCAATTACTCTATGAAGACCTGCAACACCTATATCATAAATTTTTTCTACATTATTCCCCATAATTTTTGCTGTTTCATAAGCTTCTTCAGCAACTGGAATATCTGTTGTTCCAGCAGTAAGAATTATAATTTTTCCTTTAGGTTTTAACTCTTCTTCGCAAATTGAAATAGTTCTTCCAAGTGGGTTATATTGAGCGCTTTTTATTTTTTCTTTTACAAGTTTAAAAAGATTTTCATTACCTCTTGTTGCAAGAACTCTTTTCGACTTTTCATAAAGTTTTAATATAATATTTAATGCATCTTCATCTCTCTTTCTTTCACAAAATACAACCTCTGGAAAACCTTTTCTTATTTCTCTAAAATGGTCTATTTTAGCAAAACCAAGGTCTTCATAAGGGAGTTTCATGAGATCTTCTAAAGTCTCCTCAATTGATAATTTGTTTTCTTTAAAATCAGTTAGTAATTTTTTAAGTTTTTCTAAATCCACTTAAACTTTTCCTCAACCTTCTCTTTTTTATATCCTTCTAAATCAATAAGAGTTCCTTTAAACCCTATATCTTTAAACTTTTTAGTAATTTTTTCTAAATTTTTATAAATTATATCAATTTCATTAAGTAAAACTTCAATTTTTGCATATTCATTCATAATTCTAACCCTAACTAAAGAAATACCTAAACTTTTTAAATAATTCTCGCTTTCTTCTATCATTTTTAATTTTTCTAAAGTGATTTTTTCTCCAAAAGGAACTCTTGTTGCAAGACATGATTCAGGAGGCTTATTCCATGTTTTAAGATTGAGTTGTTTTGAAATCTCTCTTATTTCTTCTTTTGTGAATTTCAATTCTAAAAGGGGACTAATTATATTTAACTCCTTTAATGCTCTTAATCCAGGACGATAATCGCTTAAATCATCATAATTTGTGCCATCTAATATATTATTAAAACCTAAGTTGATAGAGAAATTTTTAATTTCTGAAAAAATTTTATATTTACAAAAATAACATCTATCTTTCGGGTTTTTCCTAATTATTTCATCTTCTAAAATATTAAATTTCAAAATATAACTTTTAATATTATTTTCTTCAGTAAAATTTTTAACAAATTCAATTTCTTCTCTTTTTTGAAATTCTGTATCTATTGTAATAGAAATTATATTTTCTTTTAAAGTATCATGTGCAACTTTGAGAAGAAAAGTTGAATCAACTCCTCCTGAAAATGCAATAGAAACTTTATTTAAATTTTTTAGATAATTTTTTAATTCATCTAATTTTTTATTTAAATCCATTAAATTTTATCTATCTTCTTCCTCAAAATCTTCTTCTTCCCAAATCTCCTCTTCTAAATCTTCTTCCTCTTCTTCGTAATCTTCATCTTCAATCTCTTCAATTATCTCTTCAAGTTCTTTTTCTCTTTCTTTTATTTTTTCAATTAGAATCTCTTTTAATTCATCTTCATCGTATAACTCTTCTAAAACTTCAAATACATCATAATTATCAAGTGTTTGTAATTCTTCATAAATATCATCAATAAGTTCTTTTACATTTTCATAATCTTTATAACTTTTTAAATCTCTAACCAAATCTTCTATTCTCATATCATATCTCCTTTCAAAGAAAATTTACAAATTATATTTTACTAATTTTTTATCAATTTATAAATCTTAAATGAAATAACTAAAAAATCATATTTATAATCATTTTGATAAATTTGATTTTACTTATATGGTCATAAAGTATCTTTATTATCTTAGAGATACATAAAAATTTTTTACTAATTTCTTTTTAATAATATTATATTTTTTTTTATATAATAGTTTTTAATTCTGCAACAAGATGCTTATTTAGTTTTCAAACCCTTATAAGTTAAATAAAAACAATATATGCGATGTTTATCGATTTTTGTGAATCAAATTGTTTCAATCCCTCATAGGCGAGCTAAAAACTTATCGTAAACTGATAAATTTATAGTGAGTTCTGAGTGTTTCAATCCCTCATAGGCGAGCTAAAAACTCATTATCTAACTCATCTAAAAATCTATTCTTTAGAACATTTCAATCCCTCATAGGCGAGCTAAAAACATATTAGGCTGTTTAAAATACCTTATATCTTTCATAAGTTTCAATCCCTCATAGGCGAGCTAAAAACGTTCGGAATTTATTAAAAATCCAATTAGAGTAAACCTAGTTTCAATCCCTCATAGGCGAGCTAAAAACTTTACAAAATTATAATAAGCCTCTAAAATAAATTTCAAGTTT
>JAOAHY010000010.1 GCA_026414995.1 Caldisericia bacterium
GACCTGGACAATCTATATGAGCGTAATGCCTCTTTTCAGTTTCATACTCAACATGTGAAATGTTTATTGTAATACCTCTTGCTTTTTCTTCTGGAGCATTATCAATTGACCAGAAGTCTCTAAATTGTGTTCTTCCTAAAGTTGCTAAAACCTTTGTTATTGCAGAGGTTAATGTTGTTTTACCATGGTCAATGTGACCAATGGTTCCTACATTCACATGAGGTTTAGTTCTTTCAAATTTCTCTTTTGCCATATTCGTTCTACCTCCTTAAAATACATTCTCAATTCCTCTAACCCTTTTAATTATTTTTTCGTATACGGGTTGAGGAACCACTTCATATTTGCTAAATTGCATAGTATAACTTGCTCTTCCCTGACTTAATGAACGAAGTTCTGTTGCATACCCAAAAAGTTCTGCTAAAGGAATTAATGCTTCAATTATTCTTAAGTTTCCTTCACTCAAAATGTTGTTTATTTTTCCTCTTCTTAATGATATGCCTTGAATAATATCTCCGAGATAATTTTCTGGAGTGATGATTTCAACCTCCATTATTGGTTCAAGTAGAATTGGACCGGCTTTTCTTGCTCCTTCTTTAAATGCTTTTGATGCAGCAATTCTATATGCAATCTCAGATGAATCAACAGGGTGGTATGAACCATCAATTAATTCAACACCAATGTTAATTGCTGGATATCCAAGAACTATTCCAGTCTCAAGGGAACCTCTTACTCCATCTTCAACTGCAGGTATAAATTCATCTGGAATTACACCACCTCTTATTTTGTTAACAAACACAAATTTCTGATCTTTCACTGGAAATATTTTTAACACAACATGTCCATACAAGCCCTTTCCACCGCTTTGTCTTATATATTTTCCTTCTTCAATAACTTCTTTTGTAATAGTCTCTCTATAATTAACTTCAGGTTTTCCGATTTTTGCTTCAACACCAAATTCTCTTGTTAATCTATCAACTATTATTTCAAGATGAAGTTCACCCATTCCAGAAACAATAGTTTGACCTGTTTCTTCATCATATCTTACCTTAAAAGTTGGATCTTCAAGAGCGAATTTTCTTAAAGCAAGAGATAGTTTATCTTGTTCTGATTCAGATTTTGGTTCAATTGCAATTGAAATAACAGGTTCTGGAAATTCAATTTTTTCTAAAACAATTGGATATTTCTCATCACATATTGTATCTCCTGTTACACTATCTTTTAAACCAACAATACCTCCAAGTTCTCCTGCCTTTAACTCTTTTATATCCTCTCTTTTGTTTGCATGTAATCTTAAAATTCTTGAGACTCTCTCTTTTCTTTTCAAATTAGGGTTATAAACATATGAACCTGATGAAATAACACCAGAATAAACTCTTATATAATGAAGTTGACCAATATAAGGATCATTTTGAACTTTAAAAACAAGTGCTGTTAATGGATCATCAATTGAGTGGTTCCTTAATTCTTCTTTTCCATTTTCAGGATTTATTCCTTTTATAGGTGGAATATCGAGTGGAGATGGTAAATAATCAACTATAGCATCTAGAAGAGGTTGTATTCCTTTATTTTTAAGAGAACTTCCAAAAAGCAAAGGATAGAAATACCCTTTAATTGTTCCATATCTTATGGCTCTCTTTATTTCATCATGAGTAATCTCTTCACCATTTATATATTTTTCTAATAGTTTGTCATCAGATTCGCAAACCCTTTCAATTAGTTCATTTCTTAATTTCTCTATTTCTGAGTCAATTTCACAAGGAACAGTTTCATATTCTTCACCAGTGCCTTCATTTGACCAAATATATTTTTTAAGTTCAATTAAATCAATAACTCCTGAAAATTTTTCTTCTTGACCAATGGGAAGTTGAACCAAAAGTGGGTTAACATTTAATTTTTCTTTTATTGTTTCTATAACTTTATGATAATTTGCTCCTGTTCTATCCATCTTATTTACAAAAATTATTCTTGGGACTTTATATTTTGATGCTTGTCTCCATACAGTTTCTGTTTGAGGTTGAACTCCACTAACTCCTTCAAGGATAACTATTACTCCATCCAAAACTCTTAAGGATCTTTCAACTTCAGCTGTGAAGTCCACATGACCTGGTGTGTCTATAATGTTAATAATAGAATCTCTCCAGAAACAAGTTGTGACTGCTGATGTTATTGTTATTCCTCTTTCTTTTTCTTGAATCATATAGTCCATTGTTGCTGTACCTTCATCAACATTTCCTAATCTATGAGTTTTCCCAGTATAATATAATACTCTTTCTGTTGTGGTAGTTTTACCAGCATCAATATGTGCTATAAATCCAATATTTCTTATTTTTTTGATTTCGTATCTATAAAACTCCATTACCACCTGAAATGAGCAAATGCTCTGTTTGCCTCAGCCATCTTGTGAGTCTCTTCTCTTTTCTTCATTGTTGCACCTTGATCTGAAAGAATATCAAGCATCTCTTTTGCTAACCTTTCAATCATTGTTTTCTCTCCTCTATCTCTTGCAAATTTAACTAACCATTTTAGAGCAATTTTTATTCCTCTTTGAGGTTCAACTTCAACTGGAATTTGATATGTTGCTCCACCAACTCTTCTTGGTTTTAACTCCACAAGTGGCCTTGCTTTATCTAAAACCTCTTGTAAAGCAATATCTCCTCTTTTACCTGTTTTCTCTTCGACAATTTTTAAAGCAGAATAGACAATCTTTCTTGCCTTCTCTTTTTTTCCACCACTCATAACTTTATTTATTAATTTATGAACCAAAACACTTCCATACACTAAATCTGGCTCAATTTCTCTTGGTTTAACAGGACCTTTTCTAGGCACTATTCACCTCCTACCTTTTTAGGTCTTTTAGCACCATATTTTGATCTTCCTTGTTTTCTTCCCTCAACTCCTGCACAATCATAAACTCCTCTAACAATATGGTATCTAACACCTGGAAGATCTTTAACTCTTCCTCCTCTTACAAGAACAACTGAGTGCTCTTGAAGATTATGTCCTATTCCAGGAATATATGCAATAACTTCTCTTCCATTTGAGAGTCTCACCTTTGCAACTTTTCTTAATGCAGAGTTAGGTTTTTTAGGAGTGGTTGTATAAACTTTTATACAAACGCCTCTTTTAAATGGATTTCCTTCTAAATCCTTTGAACGAGACTTACTTATAACTTTTTCTCTAGGTTTTCTTATTAATTGGTTAATTGTTGGCATAAAACCTCCTCATATCTTCTAAAAAAATTTTTGGCTAAAATTAGCCTTAAAAATTTCAAAAAACTCTATTCAAAATAGAGCAAATTAAAATTATACATTATATTACAACTTTGTCAATAGATTAAATTGGTTCTGCGTGAATTGTAACATTTGAATTTTTAATCTCTTTTTCTATTGCTTTTTCTACAATACTTATTTTTTCATGAACTTCATTTAAAGTTCTATCACCTCTAAGTTTCACATGAAATGTAATTTCAATTTGATTTCCATAATCATGAATATGAATATGATGAACATCCTCAATGAAATCAAATTTATTTGATATATCTTTAATTTTTTTAATAATGTTTTGAGATGGTTCTTCTCCTATTAAAAAACTACTTGACTCAAACAAAATAGAAATTCCAGTATAAATAATTAAAGCTGAAACTCCCATTCCAAAAATTCCATCAAGAATGAACAAACCATATTTAAAAGTAATAAAGCCAATAATTATAAAAAGAGTTGCAATTGAATCACTTCTATGATGCCATGCATCTGCTTTTAGAGAAGAAGAATTAATTTTCTTACCTAGTTCATTTGAAATAAAAGTTAAAAATTCTTTAATTAAGATTGTAATTATTAATATAAAAATAATTAATATATTTACATCAATTTTTATTGGATTCTTAAATCTATGGTAAGAGTTTATAAAAAATTCAAAACCAACATAAATAAGAAGAATTGACATAAAAATTGCGATAATTTTTTCAATTCTACCATGACCAAATGGGTGTCTTTTATCTGGTTTTTTTGATGAAAGGTAAAATCCTATTATAACCATAATCGAAGTTAAAATATCTGAAAGTGTATGAAAAGCATCAGCTCTAAGTGAAATTGAATTTAATAAAATGCTTAAATAAAATTTAACTAAAAAAATTATTAAATTAAAAATTGAAGAAATGGTTCCTTCAAAAATTCCAAAATTTTTGAACTGATCTCCTTTATCGAGTTTAAAAAATTTAATTACAAAATTTATTATCTTCTCTTTCATTATTTCAATATTTTATTCCAAAAAAGATTTGTGTCAAATTAATAAGAGGCAGGGATAATAACACCCTGCCTCTTAAAAAAATTCTTTTTAACTAATCTTGTTTAATCTTCTACATATACTATTCTTCCTTCAACTTGAGGATTAAGAGGTGTGCGTTTCTTAATATATTCAACAAAATCATCCCTCATCCAATTTCCAGTAACCCAAACTAAGGATTTTGAATTTTTAAAGGAGGTATATCCATCTCCACCTGCAGCCATAAAATCATTTGTTGCAACAGTATATACCTTATCTAGTTCAATTGGTTTTCCTTTAATTAAAACTTCAACAACTCTACTCATTGGTGGCTTCTTTTTGTTAACCTTAACTACTAAACCTGAAACTTGAGGAAATCTACCAGCCCCTGCTTCAATCTGCGAGAAACCATTTTCAAGTGCAGCAAGTATATCTTTTCCAGTAAGTTCAATTTTTACTATAAGATTATCAAAAGGAAGAACATTATAAACATCTCCAATTTTAATTGATCCCTTTTTAATACTCGCTCTTATTCCTCCACCATTTGTTATTGCAATATCTGAATTTGCCAACTCTCTCATCATATCCGCAATTAAGTTTCCTAAATTTGTCTCTTTACTTCTCACATTTGCTCTCTCTCCATCAAGGTCAACTAAAGTTTCACCAATCACTACTTCCATTTCTTTTTTCAATTTTTCTTCATATGGTGTAATAAGTGATTTAATAGTATCGTCCTCTTTTATTGAATCTGTAATTGGGATTAATGTATATCTAAAGTTCTTTAATTTTGAACCAGAATATGTATTTTCAAAGTCAAGATAAATTCTTCCTAAATTCAATCCTTTTTCTCCTGTCTGTACAATGTAAACTCCATTTACTAAATCTGCTTGTTTTAAAACAGTATGAGTATGACCACCTATAATTAAATTAATTCCAGAAACATTAGAAGCAAGAGTTTTGTCATCATCTCCTGCTCCATCATTATATCCTAAGTGTGAAATTGCTATAACAAAATCAACTTCTTCTTTTTTAAGAGTTTCAACTGTAGTTTTTGATGTATCAATTGGATCAAGTATTTTTAATCCCTCTATTCCTTTTGGATTAACTAGAATTGGCAATTCTTTTGTTTCTAATCCAAAGAATCCTAATTTTAAAGTTGAAAATTCAAGTGTATCATATGCTTTAGGTGCAAATGTTTTTCCTGTTGAAGTATCAATTAAATTTGCACAAAGGTAAGTATATTTTGCTTCTTTTATTCTTTGAAGTGTTAACTCTTTCCCCCAATCAAATTCATGATTTCCAAAAGTTGCGTAGTTATATCCCATTGCATTATAAATTTCAACAACATTTTGACCTTTAAAGAAGTTTGCTATATTTGCACCTTGAAGGTGATCTCCAGCATCTATTAAGATCGTATTTGGATTTTTTGCTTTTTCTTCTTTGACAATAGTATAAATTCTTGCAAGACCACCATTTTTAGCATCTGTTCCGCTTAAATAACCATGGAAATCATTTGTGTGAAGAATTGTAATAACTGGAAATCTTGCATTAACAATTAATTCGAGAGCTTCTCCAAGTGTTAATTTTTTATTTGGTTCAAGTTTGTTATCTTTCGGTTTAACTATACCTTTTAGAATTGCCCATGCAAAAGTATTTCTAGCCCATGATGAAATCAAAGCACTATCTTCGAATTTATTAAGAATAGAACTATCTACTTTTTGAGCATCCTTTAGACCTCCAATAGTGTATACAGTCATAAGAATAGCTTCCTCTTTTGTTATTGGAAGTCCAGGGAAAAATGTTCCATATCCTGTTAAAATTCCATAATCAACTTTAAGTTCATTTAATGTGAATTCTGTTGATTTACTTAATAAATATAAGAAGTGATTCTTTGTTAAAGTCATAGATGGATCAATATCATAAACTTTATATGGATAAGTATCAATTTTTACATTTCTAAAAAATGTATCAAAAATATTTTTTCTAGAATCAAGAAGATAAGCTGCACTTGGATACATTTTCCAGTTGTTATCAACTTCTGGATAAATTAATTTTTTCTTTTGTATATATTCAATAATTAAATTTCTAATTTCTTCATCAGACTTCCATAAAAGTGGTGCATTTGCAAGCATTGTATAACCGCCACCACCATTTCCTCTATAATTATTTACAGCAAGTTTAAATTTCTGTGTCATTGAAACAGGTTTTCCCTTATAAGTCATCTTTATAACTCTTTGACCAATGGGCTTTGTAATATCAACTTCATATTCTATTCCTTGGACTGTATCAAAGTTATATCCCCTTATGTTTGGATTAACAAGTGGAGTATCTGTTAAACCAAAATCGTATGTATTGTAATATCTATATGACCATTCTAGTGCTTCTTTTATATCTTTTCCTGTTACCTCTTTTACCCAAAGAGTATTTTCATAAATATAAAGCGAATAGACATCTCTAACTTTGATTGCGCCTTTTTGCCACACTGGAGGTACAGTTGGAAGCATTGCTGCTATAGAAATATCTGCTCCTGTTATCTCAAGTTGAACTTTATGTATCAAATCTAACATAGCATTATCCATTAACCTACAATTTGTACCATCAATTGTTTCAACTGCTTCTCCAATTGGGGAGTCAACATATTTAACAGTCTTATCGTGATAATCCTTTACAAGATCTAATATTTCTTGTGCTGCTTCAACTTTATCATCTACAACTAAATTGACGCCTTCTTTTTTAACAATTTTCCATTTATCCCCAGATTTTTCTAAAGTTATATCAAGTTTTGCTAATGCTTGACCCCAATTACTTGGTTGTACACATAAAACACCATTTCTTAAAAATGGTGCGATATTATAATGATCATGACCAGTAATTAATATATCTATTTCAGGATATTTCTGAACAATTGCATCTGCAACATTTCCTTCTCTTAAAGGTTCAAGATATTTGAAATTCTTTGTATCATTACCAAATTCGAAACCCATATGTGCAGATACAATTAAAACATCAACTTGTGGTCTTAAAAGTTTTACATATTTTCCTACTGCTTCAACTGCATCTGTAAATTTATGACCCTTTAAATTATATGATGGAGTTACAGTGTTTGTTTCTTGAGTTGTAACTCCGATTATTCCAATTTTTATTCCATTAACTTCTTTAATAATGTATGGTTTAAGAGGATTTTCTCCAGTTGCCTCATTAATCATATTTGCAGATAAAAATGGAAAGTTAGCGTCTTTTTGAACTTTAACAAGCCAATCATAACCATAATCTTGAATCTCATGATTACCTATAACCATTGCATCATAACCCATATAATTCATAACAAGCATCATTGGATGAGTTTTCTCTTTTTCTATTTTTGTGAAATAATATGTAAGAGGTGTACCTTGAATATTATCGCCATTACTAATTAAAACAACATTTGGGTTTTCTTTTTTAACTTGTTTTATAAGAGTGTAAACTTTTGCAAGTCCTCTATTTGCTGATTTCAGAGTGTAATAATCAATTGGGTATACATTTCCATGCTCATCAGATGTTGCAAGAACTGTAATTTTTGTTTGATTTTGGTTTACTTTAGAATAAGAAATGTTTAATAACCCAAAGATTAACGAAAAAACTAAAATTAAAGTTAATAAAATTTTTGAAAATTTACCCATAACCTAACCTCCTAAAGATTTAGATTTAAAATTTTTAATTTATCACCTCCTTTTCCTTAAATAGCAATATAATTATACCTCAATTATTTGTTAATTAAATTTTAAAAATAAATTTATATTTCTTAACAATTCCTTAATAATTTATTATTATAAATTTAGTTATGAAGATTCTTATAATTGAGGATGATAAAGAGATTTCAAAACTTATAAAATTATATCTTGAAAAAGAAGGATATGAGATAATTTATTCATATAATGCGAATAATGGAATAGAAAAATTTTATGAAGAGAATCCAAATCTTATAATACTTGACCTTATGCTTCCAGATTTTTCTGGTCTTAAAGTATTAGGGGATATAAAAAAGGAAAAAGATATACCAATAATAATAATTACTGCCAAGGGAGAGGAAGACGATAGAGTTATTGGTTTCATCAAAGGAGCAGATGATTATATTACAAAACCTTTCAGTTTTAAAGAGCTTGTATTGAGAGTGAAGGCAGTTTTAAAAAGATATGGTGATGCTGATTTTATAAAATTTAAAGATTTAGAAATTTATCCTGAAAAATTTAAATTATTTAAAAACAAAGAAGAGGTCAAACTTTCATCTTTAGAATTTAAAATTTTTATGACACTATATAAAAATAAAGGTAAAGTTCTTTCAAGAGATGATATTCTTGATTCCGTACATGGATTTTATGGTGAGCCAGTTATTGATAGAAGCATAGATGTTCATATTACAAATTTAAGAAAAAAATTAAATGATGATCCAAAAAAACCTAAATACATTGAAACAATTAGAGGAATAGGTTATAAAATGGTGGAATAATGAAAATTAGATGGAAGATAATTATATTATCAATTATAATAGTTTTAATTGTTTTAATCTTTATAATTTTCTTTCTCAATTATCAAATACCTCAGCAATTTGACGAAGCATTAAGAAGACATGGACCTCCATTACCAAATGAAAGAGGTCCAATGAGATTAGAATTTTTAAATAGAATAAGAAATTCACTTATATTTGGTGGTTTAATTTCTATTGGTATTTCAGTTGTTCTCTCTTATGTTTTTTCAAGATACATTGAGAAACCAATTATTGATCTTAAAGAGGGTGTAAAGAGAGTTGCAAAAGGAGATTTTGATTTTTATGTTAAAAAAGAGAGTGATGATGAAATAGGAGAGTTAGTAGATGATTTTAATTTAATGGTAAAGAAATTAAAAAACCTTGAAGAGATAAGAAAAGATCTTGTATCAAAAGTAACTCATGAAATATCAACTCCTTTAACAGGAATTGCTGGTTTTATTGAGGCAATAGAAGACAGAATAATACCAGAACAAGAAATTCCAAAAGTAATTAAAACAATCAAGGAAGAGGTTGATAGATTATCTAAAATGATTGATGACTTAAGGAACTATTCTTTTATTGAATCTATAAATTTTAAACTGAATTTTGAAAAAATTGATATTAAAAATGAAATTGAGTATGCATTGGAGATAATTAAAAATAAATATAAAGATAAGAATATAAAGATAGATATTAATATAAATTCAATTTTGATTGATGGTGATAAAAAAAGAATAAAGGAAATTTTTATTAATATTCTTGATAATGCCTTTAAATTTTCAAAAGATAATGGCTCTATTTTTATTAAGAATTTTAAAGATAAAAGATTTGTTTATGTTTCTATAAAGGATGAAGGAATTGGAATAGACGAAGATGATTTAAATAAAATTTTTAATAAGTTTTATAGGGGTAAAAACGCAGAAACGAATGAAACAAAAGGAACAGGTTTAGGTCTTTTAATAACAAAAGAATTAATTGAAGCACATAAAGGAAAAATTGAATTGAAAAGTGAAAAAAATAAAGGAACTGAAGTTATTATCTCTTTACCAATTTCTCAATAAGAAAAAAGATTCCAAAGAATATTTTCAAAACCACTTTCTTTAAAAAATGAAAGGTTAATTGGAAGATAAAATTCAGGAAAATAAAAAGAAGCACCAGATAAATTTATTTTAAAACTATTTTTGTCAATTAATATTAATTCATCTTTATAATGTAAAATTTCAGGAAAATAATTTTTATAGAATTCGAAGAAATCAACATATTTATTATTTAATGGAATCAAATAATTTTTTCTTAAATTAATTAATGAATCTTTATTTTTAATTTTATTTAAGTTTTCTTTTAAAAAAGATAATAATTTCTCAGTTTCTTTTGTGTTTATTACTGAAATTTGGATCTCTTCTTTCCCTTGTGAACCAAAATTATATGAGTCAAAGTATGATTCAGCAATTTCTTTTGCAATAACTTGAGGAATAAGGTTTTTATCATTTATCTTTGATATATTATTGAAAATATCATCATAAGGAAAACCATCAAGAGGAACATAAGTTTGAGAGCCAATTATATAATCAACAAAATTTCTGAGTTCATATGAAACTTCAATTGATTGCATAAAACAAGCATCAAACATTAAAATATCTATTTTTCTTCTATAATTTTTATATAAATTTTCCAAAACACTTTTAATCTCTTGAATAGTTAAATAGTCACTTGAATTTTCATCAAAACAAACTCCCTTAAATGTGCTACCTTTAAAATTTCTACCATCACCATGTCCCCAGAGAATAAGAATTATGTTTTCAGGATAATATTTTGAAATTCCAAATTTAATTAAAGAATATAAAACTTGAGGATCTCCACTATTTAAATTTTCATAAATCTTTAAAATTTCCTCTTTATTTTTTTCAATTTCCAAAAGTTTAGTATCATAAATGCCATCAAAGAGTGCTATTATTTTTGAATTTATTTTTTCTCCACTCTTTAATTCATTCAAATCGTCAAGTGCATTATTATAAAGATCATTATCCGCTGCTATATAAATTAAAAATAGGTTTTTAGTCTCATTTTTCTTAATTGGTGTTATAAATATTAATAAAATAAGAAAAAGTAAAAATATTCTATTTTTCATAGATAATTGTTACCTTTTGTTCTTTAGAATCCCAAAAAACATAAGAGTTTAGTGCTTCTGCAACAAATCTTATTGGAACAATCGTTCTTCCATTTATAACAGTTGGAGGAACATCAAGGGCATATTTTTTGTCATTTATATATGAAATATTATTATTTAACCACATTAATATTTCTTTATCTTCAAACTTTATTTTTATACTTTTATCATCATTATTCCAAACAACTTCTCCTCCAAAGCTTTCAACGACAAATCTTAAAGGAACCATAGTTCTTCCTTTTATAATCATCGGTGGAATTTCTAATTCTATTTCTTTGTCATTTAAATAACCAATTTTATTATTTATAAATATTTTTATTACTTTTGATGTTAGTTTAAAAATATGAAATTTTTTCTCAACTATATTATTTTCTTCATTAACTTCTTTTATCTGGTGTCCACTGTCAATTTGGACCACAAGAGTTCTATCTCCTGATGGAGGTAAGTATGATGAAGAAAAAGTTTTTGCGCTTAAATCAATAGAAAACTTAACATCAATACAATCTTTTTCTATTTTTTCAATCACTTTGCTATCAATATGTGTAAATCTTGATGGTTTATCCCAAAAAATTGAAACTATAAATTGTGAGTTAAAATTTTTTAAATTTTCTATTCCAGAGATACATAAATTTATCAATATATCAAATTTTTCGTTCTCAAAAATTATTTCTTTTGAAAAAATTAAATCTTTTATTGATAAATCTATCTTGTCTTCTGAAAATGCTAATTTTGCTGTGGATAAAGTTAAAATTAGAATTAAAATAAAAATTATTTTTTTCATGTTAACCTCTAATATTTAGAGAGTAAAAAATTAATTTTGTTTCAGGAAAAATTCTGCAATTATTGTTGTTTTTTTTCCTTCTCTTCTTACTGATACAGAAAGGTCATTTTCTGTTATTTTTACATATTTTAAAATAAGATTTGCAAAATCTTTTTTAAGATTTTCAATCTGTTTAGGTGATAAAGATAATCTATCTGAATCAAGAACAAAAGAAATTCTCTCTTTTGCTATTAATCCACTCTTTTTAGTACGAAATAAACTCATCTCTTTTCTCTCTTAAATATACCTGAGATTTTATCTAAAAATGATGTCTTTTCTTGATATATTGTAAGTGGTATTTCTTCTCCTAAAATTCTTCTTACAATATTTCTTAATTCTTTTCCACCAATGGAATTGTCGTTTAAAACCGCTGGTTCCCCAATGTTTGTAGAAATTGTTATGTATGGATCTTCTGGGATTATTCCAATAACTTTAATTGAAAGAATTTCTTCAATATCGTTCCAATGGAGCATTTCACCTTTTTTTACCATATCAACTCTTACTCTATTAATTATTAAACTTGGCTCGAAAATTTCCATTGATTCAAGTAGACCAATTACTCTATCTGCATCTCTAATTGAAGTTATCTCAGGTGTAGTTACAACTATTGCTTCTTCTGCGGAGAGAGTTGACATTCTGAAACCATGTTCAATTCCTGCTGGAGAATCTAAAATAACATAATCAAATTTTTTCTTGAGTTCATTTACTATGAGTTTCAAATCTTCAACTTTCACTTCTTCTTTAAGTCTTGTTTGTGCAGCTGGAAGAAGAACAAGATTATCTTTAAATCTTTTGTCTTTAACAAGTGCTTGTGAAAGTTTGCAATTCCCTTCAATAACATCCATGATGTTATATACAATTCTATTTTCAAGACCAAGAACAAGATCAAGATTTCTTAATCCAATATCAACATCAATTAAAGCAACTGTTTTTCCTAGTGAGGCTAAACCAACCCCAATGTTTCCTACAATAGTAGTTTTACCAACCCCTCCTTTACCAGAGGTAACAACTATGCTTTTTCCCAATTTCCCTCCTTAATTTAAAAATTTATTTAATTATCTTTTTCTATATTGTCTTCTTTTTCTTGCTGAATGAAGTCCTGGTTTCTTTCTCTCTTTTATTCTACTATCAAATGATAAAAATCCTTTTGATTTTAATATTCCTCTTGTAGAAGGATCAAGTTCAATAAGTGTTCTTGATATTGCATGTCTTAATGCCTCTGCTTGAGAACTAATTCCCCCACCTTCAACTTTTACTTCAAAATCATAAAGATTTTCTTTATTTGTGATTTTTAAAGGCTCAAGAACTTTTAATCTAAGATATTCAATTGGAAAATATTCTTCAAATTTTTTTCCATTAACAATTATATTACCGTTCCCATTTTTAACTTTAACTCTAGCAACTGCAGTTTTTCTTCTTCCACTAATTAATCCAATCATTTTTCCTCCTTAAATTCATATAGTATTGGATTTTGAGCTTTATGTGGATGATCTTCACCAGCATATACCTTTAATCTTCTCATCATTCTATATTTTAATCTATTTTTAGGAAGCATTCCTTCGACTGCCTCTTTAATTGGCCAATCAGGATGCTTCTTAATTAATTCATTAAATGTATATTCTCTTAAACCTCCTGGATAAAGTGAAGCGAAATAATATTTTTTTGTCTCCATTTTATCACTTGAAAGTTTAACTTTATCTGCATTGATTACAATAACATAATCTCCAGAATCTGCTGAAGGTGTATAATCTACTTTGTGCTTTCCCATAAGAAGTCTTGCAATTTCAACAGATAATTTTCCAAGAGTTTTATCTTTTGCGTCTATAAGCCACCAGTTTCTTTTAACTTCATTAGGTTTTATAAAAGTTGTTTTCATATATCCTCCTTAAAACATTCAATATTGTATTACAACTTGAATATTTGTCAAGTTCTTAAAAATTATATCATAAATTTTTATTTATAAAAGAAGGTTTGATTTATTTATGCAGAAATATCCTCTCCACCATCAACTCTTATAACATTTCCTGTCATCCAGTAAAGATCTTTATCACAAAGAACTGCTATTGCTTTTCCAACATCTTCAGGTGTAGTTAATCTTTTTGAAGGATTTTTTTTAATAGCAATATCAATTAACTTTTCGTATTGAGGAATTTTTCTTAATGCAGGTGTATCTGTAACTCCAGCTTTAATAGCATTAGCTGTTATACTAAAAGGTGCAAGTTCATAAGCAAGTTGCCTTATGAATGCTTCAATTGCAGCTTTTGCGCCTGAAACTGCACCATAATAGGGAAAAACTCTGTCATCGCCTGAACTAACTAGCGCAAAAATTCTACCACCCTTTTTAAATAGTCCTCTATAAAAAATATCTTGAACCCAATAAATGAGTTGATTAGCCATAACATCAAGAGTCATTTCAACTTGTTTCTGATTAATTGCTTCTTCTTTATTTTCATCAATAAATTTTCTTAAAGTTCCAAAAGCAAGTGAATGCAAAACTATATAAATTGAATTCTCCTCTAAATCATTTTTAAACTTCTCCTCCACTTTATTTAAAACTAACTCTCTATTTTTAGGATCTGCTGCATTCAAATTAAAAAAAACAGCCTCAACATTAAAACTTTTTATTTTATTTATAATCTCCTCAACTTTTGGTAAATTTTCTCTTCTATCAAAGTGAACTCCAATTATATGATAACCTTTTTTAGCCAATTCAATAGATGTTGCTGCACCAAAACCACTTGATGAACCAAGAATTAAAGCCCACTCTTTCATAAGGTTCCTCCAATTGAAAATAAAAAATGAAAATTTTATAACCCCCCTAAAATTTAAATAATTAAATGAACTTTTTAAATATTAAAGCAGTATTTACACCACCAAAACCAAATGAATTTGAAAGAGCATATTTAATTTTATATTCTCTTCCAATGTTTGGAACATAATCAAGATCACAGTCAGGATCTTTTACTTCTTGATTTATTGTTGGGTGTACAAAATTTTCTTTTATACATAATATAGTTGCTATTGCCTCAACTGCACCAGCAGCACCTAGAAGGTGTCCTGTCATAGATTTTGTAGATGAGATAGGTATTTTGTATGCTCTTTCTCCAAAAACCTGTTTTATTGTATCAGATTCAACCTTATCGTTTAGAGGTGTTGAAGTTCCATGTGCATTTATATAGTCAATCTCATCTTTCGGAACATTGCCTTTATTTAAAGCAATTTCAATTGCTTTTGCTCTTGGAATTCCAGTTGGTTCAGGTGCAGTAATGTGATATGCATCTGAAGTTTGTCCATAAGAAATTACTTCTGCATATATTTTTGCTCCCCTTTTCTTTGCGTGTTCTAAATCCTCAAGAACAAGAACTCCTGCTCCTTCTCCCATTACAAAACCATTTCTCAATTTATCAAAAGGTCGTGATGCTTTTTCTGGAATTTCATTACTTGTTGAGAGTGCTTTTGCTTGTGAAAAACTTGCAATTCCTATTGGACAGAT
Organism: Caldisericia bacterium; assembly: GCA_026414995.1. Classification (NCBI taxonomy): domain Bacteria; kingdom Pseudomonadati; phylum Caldisericota; class Caldisericia; species Caldisericia bacterium. The sequence goes on from JAOAHY010000010.1 coordinate 15,245, forward strand.
AGATGCTTCTGTGCCACCTGCAAAAATTATATCTGAATCTCCTCTTTTAATTGCTTCATACGCCTCACCAATTGCTGTAGCACCAGCTGAACATGCTGTTGTTGGACAAGAATTATAACCTGTTATTTTTAATTTCATTGAAACCCACCCTGTTGCCATATTTGGAATCATCATTGCTGCAAGATATGGAGATACAAGATTTGGTCCTTTAGTTATTAAATTCTTGATACCTTCTTCTAAACTAATAATGCCTCCAATTCCTGAAGCAATTATTACTCCAACTCTATATGGATCAATTTTTGATAATTCAAGTCCTGAATCTTCAAGTGCAAGATAAGATGCAGCAATTGCAAATTGAGAAAATCTATCTATTCTTTTTAATTCAATAGGTTTTATATCTTTTTCGTAGTTTCTTAAATCAAAATCTTTTACCTCTGCTGCAATTTGAACATCAAAACCTTCTGGATTAAAAAGAGTTATTTTTGAAACCCCAGATTTTCCTGAAAACAAATTATTTTTAAACTCCTCTAATGTTTTTCCAATTGGAGATATTACCCCCATCCCTGTAACAACAACTCTCCTCATAACTATTATGTTTTGGACAAAAGATAATCTATAGCAGATTTTACATCTTTAATTTTAGGAATATCTGAATCAGGAACCGAAATTCCAAATTCCTCTTCAAGTCCAGTAATTAAATCCATCACCCCTAATGAATCAAGACCTAAATCATCAATAAATTTGTCTTCCTCTTTAAACTCATCAATTCCAGTTTTTTCAAAAAACACTTTTTTAAATTTTTCAAAAACCTCTTCTCTTGTCATAAACTCCTCCTTTAAATTTGAAATCCGAGGGATAGCCCTCCGTCAACTATAAAAACTTGACCTGTTATATAAGAAGAGTCATCTGATGCAAGAAATGTTACAAGTTTAGCAACTTCTTCAGGTTTACCATACCTTTTTAATGGAATCATACTTAAAATCTTCTCTTTTGTCTCTTCATTTAAAATTTCTGTCATCTCAGTTTCAATATATCCTGGTGCAATTGCATTAACTCTTATATTTCTTGAAGCAACTTCTTTTGCAACTGATTTTGTAAATGATATTAACCCTCCTTTTGATGAAGAATAATTAGTTTGTCCTTTATTTCCGAAAATTCCCACAATTGAAGAAATATTTATAATAGAACCTTTCTTTTCTTTAATCATAAATGGTAAAACTTCTTTTGTCATTAAAAACGCACCAACAAGATTTGTTTCTAAAACTTTCATAAAATCTTCAAATGTCATTCTTAAAATAAGGTTATCTTTTGTTATACCTGCATTATTAACCAAAAGATCTATATTATTAAACTCTTTTATAAATAAGTTAACTATATTTTTAACTTCCTTCTCTTTTGAAACATCCCCTTTGAGCAAAATAACTTTTATTCCAAAATTTTCTTCAAGATCCTTTTTAATTTTTTGAGCAAGCTCTATGTTCTTTAAAAAATTTAATCCTATATTGTATTTTTGCTTTGCAAGTTCATATATAATTGCTTTACCTATGCCTCTTGTTCCACCTGTTACGATAGCATTTTTAAACTCTTTCATATTTGTCTTCTTTAATAATTGATTCTGAATTTAAAACTCTTAAATTTGAATAATCTTTTGATATAAGATTTGTTAAAATCTTATTTGGACCAACTTCATAAAATTCATTTACCCCAAAGGAGATGAGTTTTTCAACTGTTTGAATCCATCTAACAGGTTTTGTTATTTGATTCATTAATACATTTTTAATTTCTTCACCATTTTGAATAACTTCATTAACAACACTTGAAATATAAAGATATTTTGGAGAGTTAAAGGTTACTTTATCCAAAATTTGTCTAAACTCATCTTCTGCTTTTTTCATAAGAGGAGAGTGAAATGGAAGAGAGGTTTTTAATGGTAAAATTTTACCTCTTAATTTTTCTACCTCTTTTTTAAATTCTTCGATTAAACTCTCTTCTAAAGAAACTACAATTTGTGTTTTTGAATTATATCCTGCAATTTGAATAACTCCATTTTCTTGAAATAATTCAATTAATTTTTCTAATTCATTAAGATTTAAATTCATAACTGCCAATTGAACTCCTCTAATTTCACCAATAAACTTTTTCATAACTTTTGCTCTTTCTCTAACCAAAAGAAGGGCATCTTTAAATTCTAAAACTTCACTCACAAGAAGTGCAGAATATTCTCCAAGAGAGTGTCCACAAACATAATAAGGAATAATTCCTTTTTTTTCTAAAAATTTAAAATATATATAACTTGTGAGAAGAATTGAAATTTGAGCATTCTCAGTATCTTTTAATACATCATCATCTGCCTCAAATAGAAGATATCTTAAATCAATGTTTAAAATCTCTTCTCCTATTCTAATATACTCTTCACATTTTGGAAATTTTTCTAAAAGTAGAACTCCCATTCCTTTATATTGAGAACCTTGACCTGGAAAAATAAAACTTCTCATTTCTTAATCTCCTCCTTTCTTTTTAAAGTTGCAATTATTTTACCCTCACAAACTATTTCTTTATCCTTTGTACATTTAACATCAAATTTAACAAACCCCATCTTTTCAGAAACAACAAAAGATTCAAGAAAAAGAATATCACCTGGAAAAACTGGTTTTTTAAAAGTAAAATTTTCAATTTTTACAAATATTGGAATTTTTCCTTCTATTAAATCTTTAAAAATTAAAAGTGATACTTGAGCAAGTGCTTCTAAAATTAGAACTCCTGGCATAATTGGAAAATTCTCAAAATGTGCATTAATCCAGAAAGAATCCTCTTTAACTTTGTATTGTCCTAAAATTTTCTTGCCTTTTTCTAACTCAATTATTTCATCAACAAAAAGAAATGGCTCTCTATGAGGTAAATATTTTTTAATTTCATCTAATTTCAACTTTTCCTCCTAAAAATAAAAATTAAAAAAATCGTCAAAGAAAGAGCAAGAATTGTGATAAGAATTTTTTTTGTCTTTTTGTTTTTAACCTTTTCTTTTATGAGTCTTGAAACAATTTCTGGTGAAAGGTGAACATTTGTTTCTTTTAAAGAGAGAAGTTCTTTTCTTATTGCGTCATAATCATTCATAACTCTCTCCTAATATCTTTTTAAGATTTTTCCTTGCTCTATGAATTCTAACTTTTGTAAGGTTTAATGATATTTTTAAAATTTTTGAAATCTCTTCATATGAATACCCTTCAATATCTCTCAAAGTTAAAATTTCTCTATCCTTTTTATCAAGTTTATTTATTGCAATTAAAAGTTTTTCCTTTTTTTCATCCTTTATAATTTCTTCATCAATTTTTATTTCTTTCTCTTCTTCATAAAAGTTTAAATTTTTTTCAATTTTTCTTTTCCTCAATTTTTTGAAGCATGAATTTCTTGCTATTCTTAAGAGCCAAAATTTAAAATCATCATCCTTTTTAAGAGTATTAATATTTATAAAAGCCTTCAAAAATGTCTCTTGAGTCAAATCTTTTGCATCCTCCCTATCTTTTAAAATAAATAAACAATAAGTAAAAATTTCACTTTCATATTTCTCTACCAATTCTGCAAAAGCACTAATTTCACCTTTTTTAACTCTTCTAACAAGTTCTTTATCTATCACTTTATATGACCCTTAAAACTATTTAATGTTACATACTTTAATGTTATAATTTTATAACAAAAGATAGGAGGTGGATAAATTGGAATTACAAGGTAATTTAAAAGATTTTTCTTTAGAAGATTTATTAAAATTCGTAAATTTGACGAAAAGAACTGGAATTATTCAAATTAAAGGAAAGATAGAAAAAGAAGGTGATAAAACTGCAAAAATATATTGTAAAGAAGGAGAAATTATTGATGCTGAAATAGATTCAAAAACTGGTGAAGGAGCTCTATATTATATCTTAGCAATAAAAGAAGGAACATTTGCTTTTTCAAAAGAACTTCCTCCAAACAAAGAGATTAAAATAACAAAAAAATTAGAAGAGCTTCTTTTTGAAGCTTCAAGACAAGTTTCAACTCTAGAAGAAATTCTTAAAAGACTACCACCAATTGATACAATTTTAAAAATAAATCCAGCTCCTCCAACAACAAAAATATCTTTAAGCAAAGATGATTGGACAATTCTAAATAGATTTAGAGATGGAAGAACAATTAAAGAAGTAAGGGATGAATCTAATTTAGGTGAAGTTGAAACATTAAGAAGCATTCTTTCACTTTTAAGTGCAAATCTACTTATACCAGAAGAGGTAGATATCATGAAAATTGTTCCAGAGCATTCTGAAAGAGCAAAACAAGTTTTAAAAACATACATTGGTCTTGATGTTAGTGTTTTCCCTACGCCTAATGTAAGAGCAAATAACTTTTTCTTTAAAGTTGATGGTAAAAAGACACTGGAGCAACTTATGAATGAAATGAAACTAAAAAGAAAAGATGCTCTATCACTTTTTCTGCTTCTTGTAAAAGAAGGAGCTCTTAAAGCAAAAGTTTCTCCAAGTGTTTATCAAAAAATAGAAGAAGAGATAAGTAAAAGTTAAAAAATAAATTTAAAAAATTTATGAAAAAAAATTTATTTATATTTTTTATATTTTTATTAATTATTAATTTTTCCATAAAAGATGTAATTTCTAAAGATTATTATTTTAAAAGAGTTTATACAGAGATTTACATAAATAAAGATGGTTCGTTTGATGTAAACATTGAGAGAACATATCACTTTTCTGGTTCTTTCACATGGGGTACTTATTATATTGATAAAAAGGGATTCACAGAAATTAGAGACTTTTCTTTAAGAGACGAAGAGAAGGAATATAAAAAAGAAGATTATGAATCTCAAGCAGATGGAACTTATATATTTAAAGATTTAGGAAATCAATATTTCATAAAATTTTATTTTAAGGCAGAAAATGAAGATAAGGTGTTTCATTTTAAATATAAGGTAATTGGTGGAATAAAATCTTATCTCGATATTAGTGATTTTTATTGGAAAGTGATAGAAGATAGATGGGAAAAGGACACTCGTGAATTTGAATGTAAAATATATCTTCCAGAAGAAATAAAAGAAGAAAATTTCTATGTTTTTGCACATGGACCATTATGGGGAAAAATAGAAAAATTAGATGGTAAAGGCGCAAGACTTTATATAAAAGATTTACCAAAAGAAACATTTGTAGAAGCAAGAATTTTATTTCCAAGTGAAATACTTGAGACAGAAAAAATTTCACAATTTAAATTAGATGAAATTTTAAAATATGAAAGAGATTTAGCAAATAAATCTAATATCGTTAGATTGAGAGTTAAATTTATTTTTTATTTAATTATCATTATTCCAATTATTTTATTTTTAATTTGGTTATTATTGTTTAGAAAATTTGGTATTGAGTATAAAGTTATTAAAAATTATGAATATTACAGAGAGCCACCAGATAATCTTGATCCTGCTATTGTTGGATATCTTATGAATTGGAAAAATGTATCATCAAAAGAGTTTATTGCAACACTAATGGATTTAATTAGAAAAGGATATATAGAGGTTGAATCAACAAAAAAAGAGGTTGGGACAATTTTTAAAAAAGAGAAAGATGTTTTGCTTTTTAGAAAAACTAACAAAGATCCATCCTTTTTAAAGAGTTATGAAAAAATTATTTATGATTTTTTATTCACAAATCTTATTTATGAAGATCTTTTAAAGTATTACATAGATAAAAAGAAGTTGAAATATTGTGAAAAATTCATAAAAGAAAAGAGTAAACCTCTTTCAGATTTTGCTGGAAGAAGTGATACTGTTGTTTCTTCTATTGATATTGAAAATTATATAAAAAGAAATAGACAAGAATTTAAAACTCTATTTGATGCATTTAGCGAACAAGTTAAAGAAGAAGGAAAATCATATAATTTCTTTGAAGAAAAAGGTTTTAATTTAGTTGTTTTAATGATTGTATTAATAATTGTTTATGCATTTATTTCATTTATTTTAGTTGGAAACTTAAAATTATCAACCTCTTTAATAATTTACTCAATTATTTCATCATTTATTTTATTTTTTCTTTCGACATTTATGCCAAGAAGAACCTTAAATGGTGCTGAAACATTCAATAAATGGAATGCATTTAAAAAATTTTTAAAGGATTTTTCAAATTTAAGAGAGGCAATTCCAATGTCAATTATTTTATGGGAAAAATATCTTGTCTTTTCAACTCTCTTTGGAATTAGTGAAAAAGTTTTAAATGAATTAAAATATTTAATTCCAAAAATGAGTGAAGAGGAAATTAGAAGAAGTAATCTTTTTTCAATTTCTTATCATGGAGGTTCTTTAAATTTCTCAAATGTTTCTGCAAATTTGAATTCATTAGCTTCTTCATTTAATTCAATTTCAAGAATCGCAACATCATCTCTATCTTCCTCTGGTGGTGGAGGAGGATTTTCTGGAGGAGGGGGTGGAGGTGGTGGAGGTGGTGGGGGAGGAGCAGGTTAAATAGAAATTTTTTCTACATTAATTTTCATATCTTCTAAAAAAATCTTACTTCTCTCTTTAAAAGTTTCAGGGTCTTTTGTTGTATAAAATTTTTTAATTCCATTTCCATTATTTTTTATAAGATGTTTAATAAATGGAATTATTTCATATGCTGGATCAACAATTTGAATGTTTTTAAGATTTTTTCTAATTACTTCTTCAAGGGCTGGAAAATGTGTACATCCTAAAATTAGAGTATCAAAGTTTTCAAAAGGCTTTAGGATTTCTTTAACTAAATTAAATGTAGGTGATTCATTTATAATTCCATTTTCAACAATGTTTACAAGTTCTTGAGAACCTACTTCAAGAACTTCAATATTTTCATTTAAAGAGTTTATTTTATTTTTATAGACATGAGTTTTTGCAGTTAAAGGAGTAGAGATTACTCCTATTTTATTGTTTCTTGCTATTTTGATTGCTTTAATAACAGCACCATCTATAACTCCAATTATTGGAACTTTAAAATTTTCTTTAAGATAAGAGAGCGCAACAGAACTAACAGTGTTGCAAGCAACAATAATAAGGTCAATATCTTTTTTTATTAAAAAATTAACAATTTTAAGACTTCTATCAATTATCTCCTCTTTTGTCTTTATACCATATGGGTAATATGCTTCATCTCCAACATAAAAAAAATCATTTTTTGGAAATTCTTTATAAATAACTTTAAAAACAGATAAACCTCCAATTCCTGAATCAAAAATTCCAATTTTACTCATTGATTAAAATATTCAGATATTGCTTCAAAAATTGCTTCTGCAAGTTTTTGTCTCATATTTTCATTTAAAATGATCTTCTCTTCATTTGGATTTGAAATATAAACTGGTTCAATTAAAACACTTGGCATTGTGTTTATATCTTTAACAACTGCAAAACCTTTATTTCTAACTCCTCTATCTATAGTGTTTAAAGCATTTATAATTTTTTTGTGAACTAACTCTGCAAATTTTAAACTAAATGGATGAAAATAGTATGTTTCTGTACCTGAAGTTGAACTTGAAGTTGAAGCATTTAGGTGAATTGATAAAAATAAGTCTCCTCCAGAGGAATTTGCAATTTGAACTCTCTGATCAAGATTTGGAGTACTTTTATTATTTTCTTCTGTTCTTGTCATTAAAACAATAGCTCCACTTTTTTCAAGAAGTTCTTTAATTCTTAATGCAATATCTAGAACAATTTTACTCTCATATGCTCCAGAAGGACCAACTGCACCAACATCATAATAAACGCCTCCAGTATAAGCACCATGTCCTGGATCAAGAATAACAAGTTTTCCGCTTAGACCTTTTGATACATCTCTTGAAAGAGAAATTTTAATTGAGGGAGGTGCTTTTGTTGAAGTAATTTGAATATTTTTATAACCACTCTCAAGCTTCAAAACAATTTTTGTTATTGGAGAAATTGAAGTAGATCTTTCCTTTGTTTCAATATTTGATACAAAATCATATGTTTTGAAATCAACTTCTGGATATGGAAGTGCATTTATTGATAAAGTAAGATTATTTCCTGAGATTGAATAAGTATATTTTGAGATAAAAGATAAATTTATTGTATAGATTACTTTATCTAAACTTTCCTTGTTTATATCAATACCATATATGTATGGGTCAAGATAAAGATTTTTATTATCTTTGTCATAAAAAACTCCTGTATCAATCATAAATGGAAGAAAATCAATTGGAACAAAAAATGTATCTCCTATGATTGCTGCTGTTATAGAAAATTCTCGAGTTTTATTTCCTCTTTGAACTTTTTTAAAATCTAAAATATCAACTTTTAGACCTTTATAGAAAAATGAAAATGTTTTAGAGTTATCATCATATTCTGAAGAGATACCTATTGAAGATAAAAATGATTTAAGAGGTATAAAAAGTGTTCCACTTTTTTCAACAGGTGATGGAAAAAGATAAACATAATCATCTGAGAGATAGACATTATATAAAGAAGCGTTTCCCTGAGATAAAATTGCTATTTGAATACCATTTGTTATCTTTTTGATATTATATTTTATATCTCTTGATAAATCCACAACAATCCTTGTAATTTTTGGGTTTGAAGAAAATTGACTTGCTCTGACTCTTAATATTCCATATTTTTGAATTTCTTTTGTAATTGAACCAGAAAGAATAATTGTATTTTGTATATCTACAACAATTCTTATTGGGTTAGATAAGACAGAATCAGAATAATTTTTTATTTCTCCATTTCCTAAAATATTTATTATTATATTCCCATTTTGTTCAACAAAATTTATATCATTTATCTGAACTTCACCTTGAGTCTGTTTTGGAACTTCTTCACTTGATTTTATCCAAAATAGTTTTCCATTAAAAACTATTTCATAAAAATATATATCTGGAAAAATCAAAGAAATACCAACAATTTGAGTCTCTTTTCCACTAGAAATAATTTCACCTGTTTTCATCTCTTCAGATGGACCCTCATAAAGAAATTTATCTGTAAGAAGTTTATATTTTGTATTTATAAGTTTTGTATCTACAACTTTTTCTATATAAATTAAATTTACTCTTTCTGAAAAAACCCAACCTGCAGAATTGTCTATTTTTGCAAAATACCAAACTTCATTTGAAGAGTTTAGTGCCATACCAGATATTAAAATTTTTGTATCTGGTTCTAAACTTCTTATAACTTCATATGAAATGGAGGGTCCGGTTCTTAAATTTGTATATTCTTTTATAACTCCAGAATTTTCTTTTTTTGTCTCTTCTTTTTTCTGAACTTCAACAACCCAAGAAGCAACAAAACCTTCTTTTCCAAGTTTTTCTATTTTAACTTTATACCAAACTCTTCCATCACCATCTTTTGCTTCAGATAGAACTTTAAGAACCATTCTTTCTGTAATTGTAGTTAAGATATCATAGTTAAGGCCAGGGCCTGTTCTAATGTTTGTTGGAGGGGTAATGATTACTTCTTTAATTTGAGATATGACAAAAGAAATAGGTAAAATTAAAGAAAAAATAATAATAAATAAAAGAAGTTTTTTAATAACCATATTTAATTTCCCTTTCAATCCTCCTCTTTAATTCTCTTTCCTTTATCTCTTTTCTTTTATCATATAGTTTTTTTCCTTTTCCAAGACCAATTAAAACCTTTATAAGGCCCTTCTCATTTAAATAAATTTGTAAAGGAACAACTGTATAACCTTTTTCTGTAACTTTTCCCAAAAGTCTCATAATTTGATTTTTATGAAGCAGAAGTTTTCTTTTTCTCATTCTATCATGATTTCTAATTGAAGCATTTGGATATGGACCTATATCTAAATTTATAACATATGCTTCTCCATTTTGAAATCTAATATAAGAGTCTTTGAAACTAACTCTTCCTTCTTTTATAGATTTCACCTCACTTCCTAAAAGTGAGATTCCAGCTTCAATTTTCTCTTCTACATCTAAAGTTTGAATTGCTTTTTTGTTTGTTGCAATAATTTTTTCTATGCTCATCTTTTCTATTATACTATACAATTAGATAAAACACATAAGAGTTTGTTTCAGATTTGATATAATTATATAACCTGATAAAATTTTTATAGGAGGTGAAAATGATTAGAACTATAGTATATCTTGTTCTCTTCATCCTCACTTTAATCTTTCTCTTTCAGAATGGAACAACTCCAGTAACTTTAAAATTTTTAAGATGGCAAACTCCAACAACTATTCCTGTTGGATTTGTTTTTGTTGGAGCTCTTCTTGTTGGGGGAGTTATTGTTTGGCTTTATCATCTTCCAAAAATGATTTTTTTGAAAACGAAATTAAAGAATTTAGATAGAAAGATAACATTACTTATGGAAGATATAAAAAGAAAAGAGAGAGAAATTGAGGAACTAAAAAAGAAAAAAGAAGAACTTGAAGGAAAAATAAAGGAAAAGATAGAAGAGAAACCTAAAGAAGAAAAACCTTTAGAAGAAAAAACAAAAGAGGGTGAAGAGAAAAAAGAAGAAAAGAAAAATATTTTTTCAATTTTTAAGAGAAAAAGAGTTGATGAAAACAAAGAATTTAATTAGAGGATCTTTAATTGGTGCAGTTTATTTTGCTCTAACAGTAATTTTTGCTCCAATAAGTTTTAAAGCATTTCAAGTAAGAATTTCAGAAGGTTTAACTCTCCTTCCATTTTTAACAAAAGATGCAATATGGGGACTTTTTATAGGATGTTTTATTGCTAATTTTTTCTCTCCATTTGGATTGGTTGATATGATATTTGGTTCTCTTTTAACACTTTTTGCAGCATATTTAACCTATCTATTAAGAAAAACTAAAAAATTATTTTTAGCACCTCTCCCACCAATCTTAATAAATGGATTTGGTGTCTCATTTTATATAACTCTTCTATCAATGGAAAGACCATCAATATCCTCTTTTCCAATTAAAATGTATTTTTCAATTTCTTTATCAATAATTTTGGGAGAGGCATTATCAACATATATAATTGGTTTGCCTTTAACATATTATCTTTCAAAATTAAATTTTTTAAAGGAGGAATCTATATGAAAGTATCACTTGCTCAAATTAACACAAAACTCGGAAATATAGAAGAAAATGTTGAAAAGCATAGGTTTTATATAAATAAGGCTATTGAATTAAAAAGTGATCTTATCATCTTTCCTGAACTTTCACTATCTGGATATTATCTACTTGATGGAACCCTTGAAGTTTCAATTAAAAAAGATGAAATATTAAAAATTTTTAAGGATGAATCAGAAAAAATTGATATTTCATTAGGATTTCCTGAGTTAGGAGAAGATAATATAACATATATATCTCAAATTTATCTTTCAAAAGGAAAAATTTTAAATGTTCATAGAAAAATTTATCCACCAAACCATGGAATGTTTGAAGATTTAAAATTTTTTGGAAGAGGAAAGAGAGTAAAAGCTTTTGATACACCATTTGGAAAATTTGGAACTCTTATTTGTAGAGATTTCTTTCATCCATCTCTCCCTTTCTTATATTATTTACAAAACATAAATTTATTAATTTTAGTATCTGCAATTCCTGTAAGAGGTGGCTATAAAGAAGAGGGTTTATCAATTTATGAATCAACAGAGAAACTTCTATCAATTTATTCACAAAGATTTCAATTTTATATTGTTTTTGTTAATAGAGTTGGTTTTGAAGAGGGAGTTCCATTTATGGGGGGTTCGATGGCTTATGATTCATCTGGAAGAAAAATTTTAGAATTACCATTAATTAAAGAGAGTTTTGAAAGTATTGAAATTAATTTTGAAACAACTAAAAAAGATATATTTAATCTACCATTAAAAAGAGAGGAAGATATAAATTTAATTTTTGAAAACTTAAAGGAGATAAAAGATGGTGAATTTAAAGATTAATTGTCCTTTTGCAAGAGATTTGATTGTCTCTTTTATTAAAGAGGAAAGTGAAAAAATTGGACTTAAAAAAGGAGTTATTGCTTTGAGTGGTGGTCTTGATTCAACTCTTATTAGTTTTCTTACAACTTTATCTTTAGGAAAAGAAAATATTTTTTTAGTTAATATGCCTTATGGTGAACTTGGAGAAAAAGGGAAAGAAGATTCTATTAAAATTGCTGAAGAACTTGGAGTTTCATTAGAGATTGTTGATATTAAAAATATTGTTGATGCATATTTTAGAACTGAGGCAGATAAATTAAGAAAAGGTAATTTTATGGCAAGAATCAGAATGGCAATAGTTTTTGATATTTCTAAAAAAGAAAATGGTTTTGTTATAGGTTGTTCAAATAAAAGTGAACTTTTAGTTGGATACTCAACTTGGTATGGTGATATGGCTGCATCAATTCTTCCTATAGGTGATCTATACAAAACTCAGGTAAGGGAACTTGCCAAATTTATTGGAGTTCCAGATTTTATTATTGAAAAAATACCATCAGCAGAACTTTGGGAAGGACAAACTGATGAAGGTGAGATGGGTATAACATATGAAGAGTTGGATAAAATTCTTTTTCTTTTGGTAGATAAAAGAATGAAGGTCGAAGAAGTTGTTAATGAAGGTTTTGATATTCAAAAAGTAAATAAAGTTAAAAAGATGGTAGTTAACTCACATTTCAAAAGAAGATTACCTCCAATTCCGAAAATTTCTGATAGAACAGTTGGAATAGATTATTTATATTTTAGAGATTATAAAAATTATGATTAAATTAGTTATTTTTGATTTTGATGGTACACTTTTTGATACAAAATTTGATATTGCAAGAAGTGTTAATATTTATTTAGATGAAATTGGATTTCCAAAATTAAAAGAAGAGACTCTTTTTAAATTTATTGGAAATGGTTCAGACTATCTTCTTCAAAAAAGTTTAGAGGAAGTTGGAGCAAAAGATTTCAAAAATTATGACATTGAAAGGTTTCTTGAAATTTATAAAAATGAAGCAACAAAAACAGTTAAACCATTTGATGGAATAGAATCTATATTAAATTATTTAAAAGATAAATTTGTTTTATATATTGTCACAAACAAAGATGAAGAGAGTACAAAAATTATTTTAAAGAAATTTGATTTTGAAAAATATTTCAAAAGAGTTATTGGAAGAGATAGTTTTGGCATTAAAAAACCTGAAAAAAGACTTATGGAAAGAATTATTGAAATTGAAAATGTAAAGCCAGAAGAAATTCTTGTTGTTGGTGATAGTGAGATTGATTTTCAATTTGCAAAAAGCGTAAACTCTAAAATTGCAATAGTTCTTTGGGGAGGAATAGGAGATATTGAAGAATTAAAAAAATTAGATGTAGATTACTTTTTATATAAACCTCAAGAAATATTAGAAATCTTTAAATCTTGATTTTACCTTCTTCAATTAATTTTAATGCAATATCAACGATTTGAGGGTCATACCATGACCCTCTGTATTTTTTAAGTTCATCAATAATTTTCTCTCTTGACAATCTTGGTCTATATGGTCTATGTGTACTCATTGCTTCAATGCTATCTGCAACACAAATTATTCTTGCTTCAATTAAAATTTCATCATTTTTAAGTCCATATGGATAACCACTTCCATCATACTTTTCATGATGTTCTAAAACAACATCTTTAATATTCCATGGAAAGTCTATCTCTTTTAAAATTTCATATCCAATTTCAGGATGCTTTTTTACAAAATCCCAATCAATTGGTGAAAGTTTTACAGGTTTATTTAAAATCTCCATTGGAATTTCTATTTTTCCAATATCATGAACTAAACCTGCAACTCTAATTGTTTCAATAGTATAATCTGAAAGTTTTAACTCTTTTGCAATTAAAACACCAATTTCAGCAGTTCTTCTTTGATGTCCTGCAGTATAGGGCTCTTTCATTTCAACAATTTTTGCAAGTAAATTTATTGTTTGATAGAAAGATTTATGAAGTTCTTCCTCCTTTTTCTTAAGTAAGTTTAAATTTCTTACAGATTCTGTAATATCTCTTATTAATACAAGTGATTTATCCTCTTCAAATTTTACAAATCTTGCTTCATAAAAGCATTTTTCTTCTTTATTATGAGGACAAGGTAGGTCATAAACAAATGATGTTAATACATTTTCTTTTAAAGTTTTTTTAATTGATTCTTTTGTTTTTTCTCCTATATCTTTTCCCATCACTTCAATTATATTTTTACCTAAAAACTCCTCTGGCTCTAAAAGAAGTTTATTTAAATCTCCGTGATAATTTAAGAAATTTCCATCTTTATCTAAAATAAAAATTAAATCTGGCATAACATCAATAATTGCTCTTAATCTATTTTCTTCTATTTTTAAGTTCTCAAAATATTTTACTCTTTCATCTATATCTTCAACCAAAGTGATAAAATATTTTATATTTCCTTTTTCATCCTTGATAGCATTTGTTGTTATTTTTCCCCAAAATATACTTCCATCTTTTCTTATAAATCTTTTTTCTAATATATAATTATTTATTTCTCCTTTCTTTATTTTTTCAAATAATTCAATATTTTTTTCAAGTTCTCCTGGATGAGAATAATCTTTAAAAGTAAATGTCTTTAACTCATCGAGTGAATATCCAAGCATTTTTTGAAGTGCTTTATTGCTTAAAAGAACCTTTCCTTCTGAATCTGTAATATTAACACCAACAGAAAATTGATCGAAAATTGCTTTTATCAACTCTTCTTTCTCTTTTAAATCAAAACTAAATTTAATCTCTTTTGTAATATCAACAACAACTGCTATAGCATATAAAAATTTTCCATTCTCATCTTCAACTCCAACAACATAATCCCTATTGTAAACAATTTCTCCATCTTTTCTTATAAATTTTATATCTAATTCAAAGTTTTTAATTTCTCCTGAAACTAATTTGTTATATATTTCATTTACTCTCATAAAATCATCAGGATGAATGATATCTTTAAATGTTTTTTCTAACATTTCTTCAACTGTATACCCGAGTATTTCAGCTCTTTTTTGATTCATATATAAATATTTTCCATCTTTATCAAGTATTGCAATACCAACATTTGTTGAATCAAAAATTTTTCTAAATCTCTCTTCACTTTCTTGAATTTTTCTTAAATATTCTCTTTCTTTAGTTATTTCTATAGTTGATTCAACAACATATTGAACCTCACCATTTTCATTTAAAACAGGTATTCCTTTAATATGCCAAATTCTTCCATCTGGAGTAGTTATTTCGCCCTCTTCAAATTTTTTTGTTATAAAAGCAATTTTTACAGGACAATTTTCACAAGGAGTGTTCCTCTGATGCCATATTTTAAAACACTTTTCACCAATAAGTTCATCTGGTTTTTTATTTACTGAATCTCCTGCTGCTTTGTTTGCAAAAAGAATATTTAAATCATTATCTTGAACTGTGATAAGTTCTTTAATATTATTTACAACTTTATTAAGTAATTCTCTTTGTTCCTCAATACTTTTAATTAATTCTTCTCTCTCTAAAGAAGCCTCAATAACTTCAACACCACTTTTTAAAGCATAAATATCAAATGGTGAGATTTGTCTTTCTTCATTCAAAATTAAAAATCTAATTACACCTTTTAAATCATTATTTACTAAAATAGGAAAAAAAGCTTCTTTTTTTAAATTTATAGCTTCATCTTTCAATAATATTTCTATTTTATTTTCATCTAGTTCTAATTTTACATCATTATCTTTATAAATCTCATTACTAACCCATTCATATTTTTTTATGAAAAAATTTTTGATATCTTTTTCATAAAAAGAAACTTTGTTAAAACCTCCTGCCTCACCAAGTTTTTTGAGAGCATACTCTATCTTCTCTCTTATAGTATGAGATTTTAATAGTTCAAATGTTATCTCTCTAGCAGAGTTCAATATGTCATAATAAATTGTATCCATTTTTTTCATTATATCAATTTTTTATATTTAATGTTAATATAATTTCAAAATTTCTAATTTGAATTAAAATTAAGTAAAATATTATTTATGATTTATTTTAACACGAGGAGGAGAATTGATTTATAGAAAGTTTATAAAAGGAGATATCTTGATTTCTCAACTTGGTTTTGGAGCAATGAGATTTCCAACTATTTCAAATGAAGAGGATGTTGATATAAAAAAAACTTACGAAATGCTTGATTATGCTATTGAAAATGGAATTAATTATATAGATACTGCATATCCATATCATCATGGTATGAGTGAAATCATTCTTGGAGAATATTTTGAAAAAAGGGGGATAAGAGATAAAATTTTTCTTGCAACAAAAATGCCAGTTTGGAAAATAGAAAAGTTTGAAGATTTTGATTTTTATTTTAATATTCAATTAAATAGATTAAAAACTAATTATATAGATTTTTATCTACTTCACTCTTTATGGAAAGGTTCTTGGGAGAAAATTAAAAATCTGAAAGTTTTAGATTGGCTTTTAGAAAAGAAAAAAGAGGGAAAAATAAAATTTTTTGGATTCTCTTTTCATGATGAGTTTGAAGTTTTTAAAGAGATAATTGATTTTTATGATTGGGATTTTTGTCAGATTCAACTAAATTATATGGATATAAATTATCAAGCAGGAGAAAGAGGGCTTTCTTATGCTTTTGATAAAGGAATTCAGGTTATTATAATGGAACCAGTTAAAGGAGGTAAACTTGCTAATCCACCAAAAAATGTATTAAAAATTTTTGAAAATTATAAAGTAAATAAAACACCAGTTGAGTGGGCTTTATCTTTTTTATTTAATAAAAAAGAGGTCTTAACAGTTTTAAGTGGTATGAGTTCAATTGAACAAGTTAAAGAAAATATCTCAATTGCTAGTAAATATAATGTAAGTTCATTAAGTGAAGAAGATTTAAATATTATTTTAAAAGCAAGAAATGAGTGGTTAAATATTAGAACAATTGATTGCACAAAATGTAGGTATTGTTTACCATGTCCTTATGGGGTTAATATTCCAGAAAATTTTGAAATTTACAACAATTTTGTTATGTATGGCGATTTAAATGAAGCACTTTGGGAATATGAATATTTGAAAGAAGAAGAAAGAGCATCAAATTGCAGAGAATGTGGTGAATGTGAAGAAAAATGTCCTCAAAATTTACAAATTAGAGAGTTATTAAAAAAATTAGTGGAATCTTTTAATAAATAATTTTAATTTATAAATCGCGAGCGTTAAAAGTGTCCCAATTATCTAAATTTCCTGTTTGATAACCTTTGTAAAACCATCTTGATCTCTGTTCTGAAGTACCATGAGTAAATGAATCAGGAACTACATATCCTTGCATCTCTTTTTGAATTCTATCATCTCCCACAGCACTTGCAGCATTTAATGCTTCATCTAAATCTCCTATTTCAAGATAACCTAATTCTTCAACATATCTCGCCCAAACTCCTGCAAGATAATCTGCTTGTAATTCTAATCTAACTGAATATTCATTAAACTCCTTAGAACTTACCCTTTGCCTTATTTTTTCAATTTGATCAGTTATACCTAAAAGGTTTTGAACATGATGACCAACTTCATGCGCAATAACATAAGCAATTGCAAAATCACCTGTTGCTCCAAATCTATCTCGAAGTTCCTCGAAAAAGCTCAAATCAAGATATATTGTTTCATCTGAAGGACAATAAAAAGGACCTGATTGAGAACTTGCTATACCACAGCCAGAATAAACAGCATCAGTGAATAAAACAAGTTTTGGTGGAACATATGTTTCGCCATAATCTTTAAATATATCAGTCCATGCATCTTCTGTATCAGCTAAAACAACTGATACAAATTCTGACAATTCTTTTTCTTCTGCTGTTTCTATATATGTTGTGTTGTTTTTATTATCATTTGTTAAATTATTAAAAATATCTGTTATATTTCCTCCACTGAGAAGTGTATAAATTAATAATAGAATTATACCTATTGCCCCTCCTGCCATAGCAAAACCACCAACACCTCTCCCCCTTCTATCTTCAACATTTTCACTTCTTCTTCTTTCTTTCCATTTCATTCTTTCCTCTCCTTTAAATTTAGATTTCTAATTTTATTTTATCAAAATAAATAAGATATTTTATTGAACTTAAATATTATTAATTTTCATTTAAAACATCTTGGGTTTTAAAATTTGAATTTAGAAATTAAGTTATCTTATACATGGTGCCGAGGGAATGGAAATTTGAATAGTAAAGAAAAATATTTTAAATTTGAGTTTGAAATAAAAAGTGAATTGATAAGCAAAAAATGATCTTAAAACTTTGTAAAATATTTTAGAAATTTACTGAATTAAAATTATTTATATTTTAATACTAAATTTTTCATTGTGTTATTTTATATTTTGTATTTAGATTATTATTAATAATTTAATAATAATTCACTAAATTTAGTATAATAAATAAAAAAAATTCAGGAGGAAAAATTATCATGAATATAGAATTGATTCTATTAATTTCAATTTTGGCTATTTTAGTTATAAATTTAATAATTTATCTTGTAAAAATGAGTGCTCTTAAAACTGATACATCAAAAATTGTGGATAACATATCATTAAAATTACCAGAAAATCTATTTAATGTTTTAAGTAAAATGGGTTTAAATGAACAAATAGGGAGTTTAAAAACTCTTGCAGAAAAAATAGAAAAAGTAAGTGGAGAACTTACTCAAATTTTTAAAAACCCACAAGAAAGAGGTTATTTAGGTGAAACAGTTCTTGAGAATATATTAAAAGATACTTTACCTACAAATCTTTATGGTATAAAAGAAAAGATTCCATCTATTGGAAATAAAATACCAGATGCGTATATTAAACTTGATAGTGAAATTATATGTATAGATGCTAAATTCCCTCTTGAAAATTATAGAAAAATGTGTGAAGTTAAAGACGATAATAAGACAAGGTATAAAAATGAGTTTAGAAAAGATGTTGAAAAACATCTTAATAAAATTTTAGATGACTACATTAAACCAGAACAAGGAACAGCAAAATTTGCTTTTGCTTTTATACCAGCAGAAAGTGTTTATTATTATCTTTTAACAGAAGAATCAGATATGATGAAAAATTATTTAAAAAAGGGTGTTATACCTGCTTCACCTAATATGCTTTACAGTCAATTAACAGTTGCAAAAGCAGGTTTTTATGCTAAAGCACTTAGAGACTCAGCAGATAAAATTGTAAGTCATATAGATTCTATTAAATCAACTGTTGATAAACTTGAGAGAGAATGGTCAACATTTTTTAACACTCATTTTCAAAATGCTTACAATAAAGCAAAAGAGATCCCATATTATATTCAAGAATTATATAATAAAATATCAGAACTTATTAATACAACGAAATTTACTGATTCAAATATTAATTAACAGTTAACTTTAATCTTTTTTTATTAACTCATCTTTTAATAAATCGATTGAATTTTTAAGTTCCATAATTGCATCTTTAAGCTTATCAATCTTTCCATTTGTTCTTAATAGTAAAAATGTTGCAACAACTATTGGAAAGCCTACTTGAGAAATAAGTTTAATTAATAAATCTATTTCCAAAAATGTTCACCTCCTTTAAAAATTTTTATTAAAAATAATTTGTTTTAAAATATAAGTAAGAATAAAATAGTTGGAGGATAAAATGACAATTAAAAGATGCGGAGAATGTCCATGTTTAACAAAAAAGACAAAGGGTGGTCCAATTTTTTTCTATGATGTATTTTGGTGTAATAAATATGATTTAGAGAAAGACCCTAATCAAGAAGCATGTGCATATGCTAAAGACAGAAGCAGTAAAGGTTATAATTTAGATTGCAAGTAGAATTTTACTAAAAAAACTCCGACCTGCCGAGACAAAGAAGCTTTTCCCTTAATTCTTTCAACCTCTTCTCGCACAGGTCAGAGTTTAAATTTTATTCTATGGAACTAAATCTGTTCTTGTTGTTTCAACTATTCCTGCATCTACAAGAGAAGTAAGTTCACCATATCTTGTCAAAAATATATTTTGGTTTATAACCCAATTTGCAAAATTTTGAATATTTTGTTGTGTTAAATTATTTTTTGGATTACTAAATCTCATTGTGAAGGTTCTTCCTTCAGTTTCTGTTGCAAATACAATATAAACTTGTTTGTTCAATAATAATCACCTCCTCTCTTTTTTATTTATTAAGTTTTAATTTAATTTTTTAAAAACTTAAAATTATCCATACTGCTTCCTTATCATTCTGTAAGAAGTGAATATTGGGTCATTAACTAAATTTGCAACCTGCTGGACAAAACCTTCAATTTGTGTATCTGTTGCTGTAGGTTTTATGAAATTTTGGGTCTCACTTCTTGTGTTTCCTTCTGTTCCAAATACAATTCTTATTGAGTGTCTTTCATCTACTACTGGCATCAAACTCACCTCCTTTCATTTTTGATTTTTCAAATAAATCTTTCCAGAAGAGGTTATATGCAATTTGAGAGATTGAAAATATTTCTAAAAGTGTATATTCAAAATTGTTTGTGTTCATAAAAAATTTACCTTGAAGATAAACTGAGAGAGTTCCTATAAGAAAAGAAAAAAGAAAAGCAATAAGAAATTTAATTTGTCTTGACCAATTTTTATTTATAAAGAATTTGACAACAATAGGCATAAATATACCTAAAAAAGAGTTGAACCATATAGGCTTTATCTCTTTAATTAACTCCAAAAGAAGCGCCTCCTCTCATATTTTTATTCTTGAGAAGAAATTTTTCAGAATAGATGATATTTGAAAATTTTTAGTGCTAATTGAACAATTTTTCATAAAATCACCCTTTTCTTTTTAATGAATTAATTTCATTAAGAGAAGAGTTTTCATTACTCTCACCTTTAATCTGTGATAAATCATCTTTTATTTTTCTTACTTGAAATTCAAGAACTCTTACTCTTGTTTCAAGTGAACTATTAAGCATTTCATAGCTTTTAAGGAGTTTCTCAATTGCCTCTAATTCTTTTTTGATTATTTCATCCATATTTTCACCTTCCTTTTTATTCATTTTTATTAAAAAGAAACTCTTTTGCCTCTTCAAAACTTCTAAAAACTTTAATCTCATCTTCTCTAAAAACAATAAAATTTCCTTCATTGTCTTTTGTGATAAATTCATTTTCATTTTTTTTAAAAATAATCTCTAACCTTTTCATTGAAAATAAAAACCTCCTTTTAAAAATTTAAGAAATCTTTTAATTGGGAGATTTCTCCCAAATTTATAAAAATCACTTCCATATCTTTGATGAAATTTATTTGAAAATCTTTTCCTTTTTTACATTGAATTAAAAGAATTCTATTGTTTGTTGTATCAATTCCTAAAATATCAATCGGTGAGTGAGAGCCTGAACTTCTTAAAACTATGTTGAATTTGTCTTTTAAAAAATTCATAACTATATATTCAAATCTTCTTCCTTTTTCATAAAACCTATTCAATTCAATTTCCGCTCCTTAAAAAATCATAGAAATTTTTTAATACTGTAAGAAATGTTCCAAAATCAACAATCTCATCAGGTGAATGAATGTTTTTTATCCATCCAACTTTTAATGCATAATCAATTGAATTTTGTTTGTATGAATTTATATCTAAAAGGTATTTTGAAAATTTATCCCAAGGAAAATTTTTTCCAGGGCACTTTGTTTGAACTATATCTTTATGTCTTAAAACTCTTTCTGGTGAAATTTCATATTTTTTCATTAATTCTTTTACAAGGTACGCTCCTTCATGAAGTTGAATTGGAGTTATAATTTCTAATTCAAAATTACCAATGAATGAGATTGCTAAACTTCTTAAATTAAAATAGTCATCACCTGAATGGATACAGAAGTTATCTTCATCTTCTCCTTTAAATATATTTCCTTTAGGACCTATACCATAGTGATATGGTGCTTTACTCCAAGGAAATTTTTCTTTATATTCTTTCTGGTGATTTTTTAAAATATTATTCCAAATTCTCTCACCTGTTGGATCTTTCTCAATATTTAATGTTCCTGTATGATGAATTATTATGTATTTCACTTCAATTAATTTCATTTTTTGAGCCTCCTTTAAAATTTTTCATTATCTTCTTGAACCTCCTTGAATAAAGATTTTAAAATTCATTGAAGACAACCTATCCATTGCTCTTGGATATTCATCCTTTAGTTTCTTCTCTGAAAGATTTGATGTTATTATAGTTGTTAATTTAAATCTATACCTATAATCAATTAGATAATCAAAAAAACTTTTATTCCACTCATTTTTTACTTCAACTCCAAGGTCATCAATGAGAAGAATTTTCTTGTTTAATAAACTCTCATCTTGCTCTTCAAAAATTTTATATGAGTGATTGTAATAAAATGGATAATACTTTTTAAATAATTCTTGAATAATTAAAAAGAGAATGCTTGTTTTTCCTGAACCAACTGAACCAATTATTGTTAAACCTTTTCCATATAAGATAAATTTTTGAATGTTATTAATATATCTTTCAATTTTCTCTCTTATACTCTCCTCAACTTTATCAAGAGATATATTTAAGAAAGTTTTTCCAAAGTTTTCTTTTAAAAAGTTTTGGTATATTAAGCAAGAGTTTTGACCATAAGAATCACAATTAAATGAAATTCCATCTATTTGAAAATCTCCATCAATACAACTCTCACACCTTTTTGGAATTTGTGGAATTGATATTTTCTCCTTTTTATCTTGAATATCTCTTATAATTTTTTCAATTAAATTTTTAATTTCATCCATAATTGAATTCTCCTAACATTCACCAAAAAACTCTTTTACTGCTTCTTCACCTGTAAAACCTTTGAAACTGAAAGTGATGACTTCTTCTTGAGTGTTTTCAATTAAACCACTATCTTTTTTAGAAAAGAGTTTTGGAGTTTTCTCTTTTTCTCTCCATTTGAGATTCATTCTTTTTGAAATCTCATAAAGATAAGGAATATTTGGTACTTCTCCTTTTTTCTCTTTTATTGTTTTAAGTAAAATTGCCTCAAATTGTCTTGGGGTTGAAAAAGAAAGAATACCTTTAATATATGGAAGATCTTTTTCTCTTATTTTTCCACCATATTTATAAAAGGTTTTTATAATTTCTTTTTCATATTTTGGGAGTGAGAGAGTTTCAATTTGTTGAAACTCTAAAAATTTATTTATAAATTTTTCATTTATAATATTTTTTTCTTTTTCTTTTAGAAGTTTATAAGAAACCTTTTCTTTTTCTTTTTTAAAAAATTGTGGTGAATGTTCACCTTTTTGAGAAAAGAGTTGAGTTGAAGAGAGTTTTGAGAGTGAACATTTATGAAGAGAATTCTCATTAGGGTTTTCTATTAAATGTTCACCTTTTTGAAAAGATGGTTGATTTAGAGAATTTTCGATTGGTGAACATTTTAAAGGTGAACATTCTAAATTAAAATCAATTATTAAAAGATTTACTTTTCCTTTCACTCCAAACTTTGTTATGTGTTTTAACTCTTCCTCTTTTTGTACTTTATAGATATTTTTCACAACAAGAGATGGAGAACATTTATATTTTCTTGAGATTTTTCTAACATTTATATCTTTTCCTTCATAAGCAAGAATTTTTACCTCTTTTCTTATAAGTTCACTTATGCTCATTTTTCTTTACCTCAATTCTTTCTAAAAATTCTTTTATCTCTTCATCTTTCTTTTTTGATAGAGAAATTATTTTTCTCATAAGAAGAACTTCATCATACTCATTGAAAACTTTTGCTAAAATGAGGTATATTAAATGAGTATCTTTCATCACCTTCTAAAGGGAGAGGGGTTTAACCCTCTCCTTCTTTCTTTTCCTCCTCTTTTAATTCATCAATGAATTTTTCAATTATTCTGTCAAGTTTTGACATTTTACTTTTCCTCCTCTTCATCATCATTTTCAATTTCAAAATAGATACTCTCAATTGATGCAATTCTTACATAACCTGTGCAATAATCACTTTTTAATTCAACATATTCATCTTTAACATCTGTAATAAAATACTCTTCCCATTCATCACCAGATTTTGTTTTGATTTGATTTACCATCTTACCCTTTAAATTTTGGAGAAGCTCTTTAAACATTTTTACCTCCTAATAACTCCTCAATGTGAGGAGAAATTATTTTTATAAAATAAGATAAAATTTCATCAAAATCTTTTTCTCCATAAATTTCAACAATTTTTAATTCTTTTTCTTTGCCAACTTTTATAACTTTTTCTTCTTTTTGTTTTGTTTCTAAAACCATCTTTTCACCTTTAAAAATTTCTGTTATTATTTTTATAGCATTAACTAAATATATTATAGCAAATAATATAATATTGTCAAGCATATGCTATAAAAATGTTTTAATTAAAATTGGGAATAGTTTTTTAAATAAAATTTTTTTATGTAATTAAATTTTGAAAAAATTTTTATTCTATTGACAACTTGAAAATATTTTTTATAATATTAGCAAATAGTATAAAGGAGGTGAGATGACAAGTAATGAAAAGATAAAAAAATTAAGAGAAAAATTAGGTCTTTCAATGAGTGAATTAAAGAGGGAAAGTTTGAAAATGTATATGTTTTATTATTTAAGGAGAAAGAAATGACTAAAGAAGAAAAGTTTTTTAATGCTTTAAAAGATATATTTATCGGAGCAAAAATTGAAGGGGTTGGTGGATTTGTTAATTTAATGAAAATAAAAACAAAATATTATGATAATATTGAGAAAATTCTAAAAGATGATATTGAAAAAGCACTAGAAAACTATCCAACTTTCAGAGATGAACTATTTGATAAACTATATACATTTTTTAGTAGATATTTCACAGAAAGTGGTAGTGTATATTTTAATTCAACACCATTTCATAACAATGTATATGAAAAGGTTTATACAGATGATAAAGATGTAATTCTATTTTGGAAAACTCATATGCTTTATTATGTTAAAACAGATAGATTATTCAGAAGTATACCAGTAGAATTTGATGGTAAGAAGTTTTATTTTGACGCTTCAAAAATTGAAAATAAAAAAGCAAATGAAAAAAGAGAATTGATTTATAAATTAAAAGAGATAAAAAAAGATAATACAATTGTCTTTGATGTTTATTATTCAGAAAAAGGTAGTAAGACAAATGTTGAAAATATATTGAGAGAAGTGAAAAAGAAAAAAATAGATTTAAATTATGATGATTTAGAGAAAGCATTTAGAATATTTGAAAGGCAGAGGGAGGTTGATTACTTTATTTATAAAAATGCTAAAGAGTTTTTACAAGAGCAGTTTAATTTATGGCTGTATCAATATTTTTGGAATGGTGGTAAAGAGTGGAATGTTGATAGAGTAAATCAACTTCAAATATTAAAAGATATTGCTTACAAAATAATTGATTTTATTTCACAATTTGAAGAAGAGTTGAAAAAAATATGGAATAAACCAAAATTTGTGAAGAATTCAAACTATGTTATTACACTTGATAGAATAGTATCAAAAGAGAGTGGTTTATCTGTTTTAAAAAAGATATTGAATCATAAAAATATAGAAAAACAAATAAATGAATGGAAAGAGTTAAAGATTATAGATGATAGTTTTAATAAAAATGAAATTATAGTGAATGATGTTTTTGGTGATAAGTTAAATGATAAATATAAATTTTTACCAATAGATACAAAATATTTTAAAGATTTAGAATTAGAAATTGTTGGATTGTTTGATGATTTAGATAATGAATTAGATGGATGGTTGATTAAGAGTGAAAATTATCAAGCATTGAATACAATATTACCTAAATTTAAAGAAAGAGTGCAGACTATTTATATAGATCCACCATTCAATAAAGAAAAAGATGCTGATTATTATTACATAATAAAATATAAAGATTCTACTTGGGCTACAATATTGGAAAATAGATTAAGATTAGCAAAAGAGATTTTAAAAGATACTGGAAGTATATTTGTTAGATGTGATTACAATGGAAATTGGATTGTTAGACCATTGATGGAAGAAATTTTTGGTAAAGAGAATTTTAGAAATGAGATAGCGGTAAAAAGAACAGTTATGATGAAAAGAGAAACAAGAAAATTAGAAGTTGAATATGATATTCTAATTAATTATTCTAAAAATTTAGTAAATAGTAAATTCAATTTAATATGGGAAGAAATTCAACCTAAATGGTCTAAAATGCCAATTAAATATAACAAAGGTGGGCCTACAGGAAAACCAATCATTATTGAAAATAAAAAATTTATCCCTCCTGATGGTTATAGTTGGGCTATTGGTAATGAGATAGCAAATGAAATGTATAAAAATGGAAGATTAAAAATCGAAAAAGACACTTTATATGTTTTATTTGATAAAAGAGCAGTCGGAACAAATTGGCTTGATATATCTGGATATTCAACGAATTGGGGCTTCTCTACAGAAAATTCAGAAGTAATGATTAAAAGAATATTAGAAATTTCATCAGATTGTGGTGATTTAGTTATGGATTTCTTTCTTGGTTCAGGTACTACAACAGCTGTAGCACATAAATTAAGAAGAAAATGGATTGGAGTTGAGTTAGGTGAGCATTTTTATTCTGTTGTCTTACCAAGAATGAAAAAAGTGTTAGCATTTGATAAATCTGGAATTTCAAAAGAAAAAGAAGTAAAAGAAAAATATAATGAAAAATTAGCAGGTGGATTTTTTAAATATTATGAATTAGAGCAATATGAAGAGACATTAAGAAAGGTTAATTATGAAAATTCAGATTTATTTGATAGTTCTGACAAAGATATTTATAATCAGTATATTTTTATGAGAGATTTAAAGTTATTAGATACACTTGAAATTGATTATGAAAATAATAAAGTAAATGTTAATCTATCAAAATTATATGAAAATATAGATATATCTGAAACTTTGTCTAATTTACTGGGCAAATGGTTAAAAAAGATAACTTCAAATGAAGTTATCTTTGAAGACGGTGAAAAGATAGATATCAAAAATTTAGATTATAAATTAATAAAACCATTAATATGGTGGTGATGATATGATGAAAAGATATTTACAAGATATGAAAGGAGAAAGAAATGACTAAAGAAGAAAAGTTTTTTAATGCTTTAAAAGATATATTTATTGGAGCAAAAATTGAAGGGGTTGGTGGATTTGTTAATTTAATGAAAATAAAAACAAAATATTATGATAATATTGAGAAAATTCTAAAAGATGATATTGAAAAAGCACTAGAAAACTATCCAACTTTCAGAGATGAACTATTTGATAAACTATATACATTTTTTAGTAGATATTTCACAGAAAGTGGTAGTGTATATTTTAATTCAACACCATTTCATAACAATGTATATGAAAAGGTTTATACAGATGATAAAGATGTAATAAAATTTCTAAAATATTTTACCTTTATTTCAAAAGAAAAAATCTTGGAAATAGAGAAAACGCTTGAAAAATCACCAGAAAAAAGAGA
>JAOAHY010000011.1 GCA_026414995.1 Caldisericia bacterium
ACTTGATATAATAGAAATTAATTGTTAAAATCTAAATAGTTGAATTCTTTAGGAGGAGATAATGATTGATGTTAATGATTTAAGACCAGGAGTTACATTTGAACTTGACGGAGAGGTTTGGATTGTTATAAGTTTCTTGCATGTTAAACCAGGTAAAGGCTCTGCATTTGTAAGAACTAAAATTAGAAATATAGAAACTGGAAATGTAATTGAAAGAACATTTAGAGCAGGTGAAAAAGTAAAAGAGGCATATGTTGAGAGAAAAGAATTTCAATATATGTATAATGATGGGAGTGTTTATTATTTTATGGACAATAAATCTTATGAGCAGATTGAACTTCCTGAAGAATTTATTGGAGATGAAAAATATTATTTAAAAGAAGGAATGAATATTCAAGTTTTGTATTATAAAGATAGAGCAATTGGTGTTGAACTTCCAAACTATGTTGATCTTGAAGTTGTGGAAACTGAACCAGGCTTCAAAGGAGATACTGCACAGGGTGGAAGTAAACCTGCAGTTCTTGAAACTGGTCTAAAGATTCAGGTCCCACTTTTTGTTGAAAAAGGAGAAATAATAAGAGTTGATACAAGAACAGGAGAATATCTTGAAAGGGTGGGTAAAAAAGAATGAAAGATAATCTTGTAATGAGTGACTATGCAATAGAACATCTTATAGAATCAACTATAAGAGAATTTAATGAAATAGAAGGTCTTGGGTCAGATTTTGCAAAAGAACTAATTGATATTTTTGATGGAGATGAAGCAAAAAAAGGAATAAAAATAAAAAGGGATAAAGAGGCTTTAAATATTGATATTCTTTTAAGAGTTTTTTATTTAGTTGATTTAATTGAACTTTCAAAAAAATTAAGAAAAAGAATAAAAGAAATTTTGGAGAAATTTACACCATATAAAATTAATGAAATAAATTTTTATTATATAGATGTTAAAGATAAAAATGAGGGTTAGGGAAATAGCAAGAGAGAAAGCCCTTCAATTACTATATCAGAAGGAAATAACATCTTTTGATATTGATAAGATAATTGAAAATTTTGAATTTGAAAATACTCCTGAAGAAAGCATAATTTATGCAGTTGAACTATTAAGAGGTGTTACAGAGAACTTAAATTATATTGATAATATTATTCAAGAATTTTTACTTAATTGGGAATGGGAGAGAGTGCTTGCAGTTGATAGAAATATTTTAAGAATTGGAACTTTTGAACTTCTTTTTAAAAAAGATATTCCAACCGCTGCTATTATAGATCAAGCAGTGAGAATTGCTAAAAAATATGGAAGTTATGATGATTCATATAAATTTATAAATGGAATTTTAGGAAGAATTGCAGAGAGGTATAGAAGTGAAGAAGAGACTTGAAGCGAAAGTTTTTGGAATTGTTCAAGGAGTTGGATTCAGATTTTACATTCACTATTATGCTAAAAAATATGGAATTAAGGGATATGTTAAAAATAACATAGATGGAACAGTGACATTTGTTGGAGAAGGAGAAGAGGAAGATTTAAACAAAATTTTGGAACACTTAAGAACTGGACCAACAGGAGCAGTTGTCTCAAACATTGAATACTCATTTCATGAACCAAAAGGAGAATTCTCAAATTTTGTTATAAAATGAAATTATGAAAGATATTTTTCTTAATTTTCTTAAAGAAAAAAGCGATATTTTAGAAAAAGAAATAGATAATATTTTAAATGAATACAAGACCTCACCAATTTATCCTGCCCTTAATTATGCAATAAAAAGTGGTGGAAAAAGATTAAGACCAACTCTCCTTCTTGCTTCATTCTCTTCATTTAAGGAAAATGAAGATATCGCTTTACCATTTGCTATTGCAATTGAATTAATACATACTTATTCTTTAATTCATGATGATTTACCTCCAATTGATAATGCTGAAACAAGAAGAGGAAAGCCATCGCTTCATAAAGTTTTTGGAGAGGATATTGCAATTTTAACAGGAGATGCCTTTTTAACACTTGCATTTGAGGTTATGTCAAAAAATAAAAATTTTAAAGAAAGCTTAATTTTAAAATCTATTTATGAAATTTCATCTTTAGCAGGTATAAATGGAATGGTAGGTGGTCAAGTTATGGATGTTATGTCTTCACCAGATGAAGCAAATGAAGAACTTCTATATTATATTCATTCAAGAAAAACAGGTTGTTTGATAAAAGCATCTCTTAAAGTTGGTGCAATTTTAAGTGAAACAGAGGATGAGAATATAAAATTAATTGAAAATTTTGGAGAAAAAGTTGGATTAACTTATCAAATTCTTGATGATATTGAGGATTCAAAGAAAAATGAAGAAGATGAAAAAAGAGTTACTTTTACAAAATTTTTTGGAGTTGAAAAGTCAAAAGAAATTGCCTTAAATTTACTTGATGAGAGTTTGTATATTATAAAAAATTTAAATTTAAAAAATAATATTTTAGAATCTTTTGTTTACTATTTAAAATCATGGCTATCTTAGATAAAATAAATACTCCTGATGATTTAAAAAAATTAAATTTCGATGAACTAAAAATATTATCTTTTGAAATAAGAGAACTGATAAAAGAAGTTGTTGGAAAAAATGGAGGACATCTCTCTTCAAATCTTGGAACTGTTGAATTAATTATCTCTCTTCTTTACACATTTAATCCACCAGAAGATAAAATAATTTTTGATGTTGGTCATCAATGTTATGCTTACAAAATTTTAACTGGAAGAAAAGATAAATTTCATCTTTTAAGAAAAAAGGGTGGCTTATCTGGATATCCATCACCAAGGGAAAGTGAATATGATACATTTTTTGTGGGTCATGCATCAAATTCACTATCTTTATCTCTTGGTTTAGCATCTGCAAGAGATTTAAATGGTGAAAGTTATAAAATTGTAAACATAATTGGAGATGGCGCTTTAACTGGTGGAGAAATATGGGAAGCACTTAACAATTTAGGTCAATCAAAAAAGGATATTTTAATTGTTTTAAATGATAATGGGATGTCGATATCAAAAAATGTTGGAGCATTTTCATCATATTTTTCAAAATTAAGAGCAGGTAAGTTTTATAGAGATTCAGTTAATAAATTAAATGAAATTTTAAAAAGAAGAGGAAAATTAGGTGAAAGTTTAATAAATTTAATAAATAAATTTAAACTTATAATTAAAGAAGCAATTATTCCTGGAATTGTTTTTGAAGAGTTGGGAATAATGTATTTTGGACCATTTGATGGACATAATATTCCTTTACTTGTTGATGTTTTTTCAAAAGTTAAAAATATAAAATCACCTAGAATAGTTCATATAATTACAAAAAAGGGAAAAGGAATTGATTTTGCAGAGGAAGATCCAGATATATACCATTCATCTCCACCATTTTTAATATCCTCCAAAAAAGAAGAATCTTTTTCACAAATTTTTGGTGATGAAATTGTTAAGATAGGGAAAAAGGATGAAAGAGTTGTAACAATAACAGCAGCAATGGAACTAGGTACTGGTTTAAAAAAATTCAAGGAAACCTTTCCAGAAAGATTTTTTGATGTTGGAATTGCCGAAGAACATGCTGTTACTTTTGCAGGAGGACTTGCAAAAGGTGGGAAAATTCCTTTTGTTGCTATTTATTCAACCTTCTTACAAAGAGCAATAGATCAAATTCTTCTTGATGTATCACTCCAAAAAGTTAAGGTAAATTTTGCAGTAGATAGAGCAGGACTTGTTTCAGAAGATGGAGAAACACACCAAGGTATTTTTGATATTGCATATTTTTCTTTTTCTGATGATTTTGTAATTATGGCACCTAAAGATGGAGATGAGTTAAGAGAGATGCTTAATTTTTCTTTATATGAAAATAAACCTTGTGTTATAAGATATCCTAAAGATTCATCTGAAAACCTAAATATAAAAACAGAAATTATTCCCTATGAACCTGAAACTCTTTTTGAAGGTGATGATGTATTGATTATTTCTCTTGGAAAATTAAGTTTTTATGCATATAAAGCAGTTCTTGAATTAAAAGAATTAGATTTAAACCCGATGTTATTAAATATTAGATTTGCTAATCCATTGCCAATTTTTTCAATTTTAAAATATGCTGAAAAAATAAAAAGAGTTTTAATTCTTGAAGAACATTTTTATTTGAATGGAATTGGGTCAAAAATCATTCCAAAACTTCAAAATATTGGAGGAATAAAGATTGTACATCTTGCAATTAATGAGACATTTCCTCCAGTAGGAACAAGAGAAGAACTATTAAAAAGATATAAACTTGATAAAGATAGTATAAAGGAGGTGCTATTAAACATAATTGGAAAGAAAATTAAGGCTTGATAAAGCACTTTTAGAAAAAGGTTTTTTCAATTCAAGAGCAAAAGCACAGGAAGCAATTAGAAGGGGTTATGTGATTGTAAATGGGAAAAAAGTAAATAAAAGCGGTATTTACATAGATAAAGATGCAAATATTGTAATTGTTGAAGAACTTCAATTTGTTTCGAGAGGTGGAGAAAAATTAAAAGAGATAATTGAAAGATTCAATATTGATATAAATGGAAAAATTTGTATAGATATTGGTTCAAGCAGCGGTGGTTTTACAGAAGTTTTATTGAAAAATGGTGCAAAAAAAGTTTATGCAGTTGATATTGGTAAAGGACTTCTTCATGAAAGTTTAAGAAAAGATAAAAGAGTTATTTTAAAAGAAGGATTAAATGCAAGGTATCTATCTTTTGATGATATTCCTGAAAAAGTTGATTTAATAACAGAAGATACATCTTTTATATCATCAAAAATTATAATTTCAAATTGCAAGAAGTTTCTTAAAGAAAAAGGAGAATATATTGTTTTGATTAAACCACAATTTGAGGCAGGAAAAGAGAATCTAAAACAAGGAGTTGTGAAAAATTTTGATATTCACAAAAATGTTTTATTAGAATTTTTAGAATTTATTAAATCTCAAGAATTTCATCCAGTTGGATTAATACCTTCACCTATTAAAGGAAAAGATGGAAATATTGAATATTTGTTATATATGATTAAAATGACACCACCATTTGATTTTGGGGTGGAGTTATTTGTTGAAAAATCAATTAAGGAGGCAAAAGAAAGATTTTATGAGAATTGGAATTATTTATAAGGAAACTGAAGAAGCAAAAAATCTATCTAAAATTGTTTTTGAATATCTAAAAGAGAAAAGAATTGACACTTTTTATGTTGATAATGAAAAAGATTTGTCAAATTCAATAATTTTATCTTTTGGTGGAGATGGAACGCTTCTTAAAGCATTTCAATATGCATATAAATTTGATTCTCCTATATTAGGAATTAATCTTGGAGGTTTAGGCTTTTTAACTGATGTTGAAAAAGAAGATGTATTTGTTGCTATTGAAAAACTTATAAGTAATAAATTTAAAATAGAAACAAGAAAAGTTCTTGAATGTGAAATTATAAGAGAAGGGAAATCGCTTGGAAAATATTTTGCTTTTAATGATTTTGTTATTTCAAAAGACACTCTTTCCCAGATTATAACTATAGAAATATTTATAGATGGCATCTCTGTTTTTAAAATGAAAGGAGATGGAGTTATTGTTTCAACTCCAAATGGTTCAACTGCATATTCTTTATCTGCAGGTGGTCCAATTCTTTCTCCAAAGTGTGAAGCATATCTTCTTACAACTTTATGCTCTCATAAACTTACAGCAAGGCCGGTTGTTTTATCAAAAGAAGAGAAACTTTCAATAAAAATAAATGAAGAAGAGAGCAAAATTTTTTTTATTGAAGATGGAATTAAAAGGGAAGATCTAATTAAAAATGACCACCTTCTTTTTAGATTAAGTGATAGAGATGCAAAATTGGTTCGACTTAAAGAAAAAAATTTTTACCAAATAGTAAATTCAAAATTCAACTGGGGAAGCTAAAAATTAGATGGAGCTCTGGGAAAATTGGTTTAGAGAGGCGCTCTCTTATTTTAATTTAAATTTAAATGAGGAAAAGTTAGAAAAATTTAAAACTTATCTTCATTTAATAATATTTTACAATCAAAAATTCAATTTAACTGGTGAAAAGACAAAAGAAGATATTGCAATTAAGCAATTTATAGATTCTTTAATTCCAATTTTTTATGAAAAAAGTAATAAAGAAATTTTTAAAAAATCAATTGATATTGGAACAGGTGCTGGAATTCCAGGAATTCCAATAAAAATATATTTTGAAGATATTGAACTATATTTAATTGAATCAAATAAAAAAAGGTGTGAGTTTTTAAAAGAAGTAGTTAATACTTTAAATTTAAAAGAAGTAATTTTACTGTCTGGAAGAGGAGAGGAGTTAATAAAAAAGGAAGAGTTAAAAAATATTTTAAGAGAAGGCTTTATAACTGTTTTTTCAAGATGGGTTTTAAGAATACCTGGAATTTTTGAATTAACATCACCTTTTGTTAAATTAAATGGAAAAATTTTTTTGTGGAAAGGAGTAGATGAAATTGAGTTAATCGAAAGAAATAGATCTTTTTTAAATGAACTTGGATTGGAAATTGAAAATATATTTAAATATGAACTTCCTTTTTATAAAAGTGAAAGAGTATTATTAATTTTAAAGAAGACTAAAGAGACACCAGAAAAATACCCAAGAAGTTTCAAAAGAATTAAAAGTTTATAAATCTTTATTTTATTTTTTCAATTAAATAGATTGATAATATTATTAAAGAACCTCCAATTAAAGTATTAATATTTATTGACTCTTTTAAAAAAATAACTCCATAAATTACGCCAAAAATTGGAACAATATAACCAACAAAAGAAGTTTTGGATGCTCCAAATCTTCTAATTGAGTTCAAAAAGAAAGTATATGCAAAAGATTGTAAAACTATTCCAACATAAAAAAGTGAAAGCACTGAAGAAATTTTTATTTCATTTATATTAAAATCTCTTGATGTTAAAACATATGGAATTGAGATTAAAAATCCAAAAAGAACCAAATAAAAACAAGAGAGAGAAGTTTCATATTTTAAACTGATTTTTTTCAAAAGAATAACACCAAGACCATAAAATAGTGATGCTAAAATAATGAAAATTAATCCTGTTAAAATCAATCTATCACTATTAATAACTTCTTTATAAAAAATAATAAAAACTCCTAAAAATCCTAGTATAACAAATAAAATTTTATTTAATGTCAGTTTTTCATCTTTTAAGAAAATATGTGCAAAAATGAATGTAAAAATAGGGGATGAAGATAAGATAAGAGAAGTTAGACCACTTGCAATATATTTTTCACCAGTTGAAATAAAAATTTGTGGAATATATACATCAACTAATGCAATTATAAAAATAAAAAGAAGTGTATTTAACTCAATTTTAAAAGAGATTTTTTTAATCTTTAAAAAAATAAAAAGAGTTATTGTTGCAATAAGAAATCTTAAAGAAGTAAAAAGAGGAGGCGAAATAGAAGAAACACCAATTTTAATAAACATAAAATCACTTCCCCATAGTGCTGCAAGAAAAATTAAAGAGGGAATATATTTTTTATTCATAGAAAAAATGATAATCTTAAATTAAATATGAGTCAAGTTGATATAAGACCTCTTGGTGAAGATGGGCTTTTGATAAGATTTGAAGAAAAAATTAATATAAAGACAAATTTAAAAGTTCAAAATTTAAAAAACTTACTATTAATTGAAAAAGTTGAAGGAATTAAGGAATTAATTCCATCATATAGATCTCTACTTGTGATTTATGACCCTTTAAAAATTTCATATTTTGATTTAAAAGATAAAATATTAAAATTTTCTATTAAAAAGAATCGTTTTTCTATTAAAAGAAAGAAAATTTTTGTAATTCCAGCATATTTTGGAAGCGATATATGTAGTGATTTAAAATATATTGCAAACTTTCATAATTTAAATGAAGAAAAAATTATAAAAATTTTATTAAAAAAGGTTTACTATGTCTATATGTATGGATTTTTACCAGGATTTATTTATCTTGGGGGTCTTCCAAAAATTCTTCATACTCCAAGATTAGAATCACCAAGAATATTAGTTCCTAAGGGAAGTATAGGAATTGGAGGCGAGCAACTAGGAATTTATGGAATAAAATCTCCTGGAGGATTTAGAATTATTGGTTTAACATATTTTGATTTAATAGAGATTAATGAGGAGATAAAAATAAAGATAAAAGAGGGTGATTTTGTTAAATTTAAAAGAATATCAAAAGAAGATTTAATTAAAAATTATAGAGATGAGATAAGATTTATATGATAAAAGTTTTAGAGGAAGGTTTTTACACAACAATTCAAGATTTAGGAAGAAGAGGCTTTTTAAGATATGGAATTTCTCATTCTGGCGCAATGGATGAATTTTCTTTAAGATTAGGGAATATTTTTCTAAATACATCTGAAAATGCTCCTCAAATTGAAATCACTTTAAAAGGTCCAACAATTGAATTTTTGTGTGATAAGATAATTTGTTTAACAGGCGGAGAAATTGATGCATATATAAATTTCGAAAAAATTGAATGTTTTAAACCTTATTATGTAAAAAAGGGTTCAATTTTAAAACTTGATTATGTTAAAAAGGGGTTCAGAAGTTATTTAATAATACAAGGTGGAGTTAAAACAGATAAATTTTTGAATAGTGCCTCATTTGATAAATTCTTAAACAAAGGAGTAAAATTTAAAAAAGGAGATTTAATACAAGTTTCAGATTTCTTTGACAAAGAAGTTTTAAATAGAAAATTTCAAAAAGAATTTAAATTAGAGTTTGAAAAAGAGAGTGTAAAATTTATTTTAGGACCAGATAATGAAAGATTTGAAGAGGAAGAATTAGAAAAATTTTTAGAAAATTATTATATAGTTTCTGAAAAATCAGATAGAGTTGCAATAAGACTTGATGGTGAACCATTAAAGTTAAAAAAGGACAAAGAGACAATAATATCTGAGGGTGTAAATTTAGGAACAATACAAGTACCTCAAAATGGAAAACCAATAATTTTAATGAAAGATAGACCAACAACTGGTGGTTATCCAAAAATAGGAAATGTTATTAAAGTTGATATACCAATTTTGTCACAAAAAAGATTCGGAGAAAAAATTAAATTTAAGATAGTTTCAATTGAGGAGGCTCAAAAATTATATTTTGAAATGGAGGAGGAAATTAAAAGTTTCAAAAAGAGTTTAGGTATAATAAAAAAATATTATATTATTTTAAAAGATAAAAAATTTAATGTAAAGGTTGAGGAGATTTTTGATGAGGAAAATTTTAATAAATATTGATTGCGGAGAAGGTTTTGGAATATATAGAAATGAATTTGAAGAAGAGTTAATAAAGAATGCTGATCTTGTTAATATTGCTTGTGGTTTTCATGCAGGAGACCCAGACATTATGAGGGAAACGGTAAAAATTGCTAAAAAATATAATGTTTTAGTTGGTGCTCATCCTTCATATCCAGATTTAGTGGGTTTTGGAAGAAGAAGCATAAAGATGACACCTCAAGAAATTGAAAATCTTGTACTTTATCAAATAGGAGCTCTTTACTCTATTTTAAAAATAGAAAAGTTATGTTTAAATCATGTTAAACCACATGGTGCTTTATATAATGATTCAGTTAAAGATCCAAAAATTGCTGAAGCGATAGGAAGGGCAGTTTCTCTTTTTGACAATAATCTTTATTTAATTGGTCTTT
This sequence comes from Caldisericia bacterium, assembly GCA_026414995.1. NCBI lineage: Bacteria > Pseudomonadati > Caldisericota > Caldisericia > Caldisericia bacterium. The sequence continues at coordinate 9,668 of JAOAHY010000011.1, forward strand.
CAGGTTCAAAACAGGTTGAAATTTGGAAAAATATGGGTCTTAAAGTTTTAAATGAAGTTTATATTGATAGAGCATATAATGATGATGGAACTCTTGTTCCAAGAAGTGAACCACACTCTGTTATTTCCGATTTAAAAATAATTGAAGAAAGATTAATAAATTTAATAAAAAAAGGAGAAATTTTATCTATAAATGGGAATTCAATTAAACTCAAATGCGAAACCCTTTGCCTCCACTCCGACACCCCCCACTCTTTAGAAATCATAAAGTTAGTAAGAAATCTTTTAATTAATGATATAATTTTTTAAAATGGATTTATATAGTTTAAATAAACTTGAATATTTTAAAATTGTTGAAATTGTAAAAGGATATGCCTATACATCAATGGGTAGGGAAATTATCTCTAATATTTCCCCTTCTTTAGATTTTGATTTTATTGAGAGAAGTTTGATTGAGGTTGAAGAAGCGAAAAAATTTATTGAAAATGAGGGAAATCTTCCTTTTTCATCTTTTGAAGAAATTGATGATGTTTTAAAAAAAGCAAAGATTAGATCGATTTTAAATGGTAAAGAGTTAAACAGGTTAAAAATAGATTTGATTTTATTTAATGAAATTAAAGATGAGATTGAAAGAAGAAAAGAAAATTACCAAAATTTATTTAATTTAGCAAAAGATTTAAAAAAAGATACAAGAGTTTTATATGAAATAGAAAGATGCATAGATGATGAAGGAAATGTGAAAGATGATGCATCTCCTGAACTTAAATCAATAAGAAGAAGAATAAAAGACCTTAGAGAAAGAATAATTGAAAAACTTGAAGACCTATTTTCTCTTTCAGTTTATAGAAACATGATAGCAGAACAAATAGTAACTATAAGGAATGGAAGATATGTTATTCCAATAAAAAAAGAGTTTTTAAATTATTTTCCATCTGTTGTTCAAGATACATCTGGATCAGGAAGGACAGTTTTTGTTGAACCACAATTTATAGTTCCAAAAAATAATGAACTGATTGAACTAATTGGTAGAGAAGAGGAAGAAGTCAAAAAAATACTTACAGAATTAACAATAATTGTTTATGAAAATTTCGAAATTATTGAAAAAAACATGGAAATTTTAGGAAAAATTGATTCAATTTTTGCAAAAGCTCACTATGCTTTAGATACGAAATCAACAAAACCAAAAATTATAAAAGAGAAAAGAATAAAAATAATAAATGGAAGACATCCTCTTTTAAAAGGATATGTTGTACCAATTTCACTTGAAATTGGAAGAGGTTTTAGAGTTTTAATAATTACAGGACCAAATACAGGCGGAAAGACTGTTACTTTAAAAACAATCGGACTTTTTCAAGCAATGGCTCAATCTGGTTTTCATGTACCATCTGATGAATATGAAACATATATTTTTGATAATATTTTTGCTGATATAGGTGAAGAGCAAAGTATTGAACAAAGTTTATCAACCTTCTCTTCTCATATGAAACAGATAGTAAATATTTTAAATAATGCAACAGAGAACTCCTTGATTCTTCTTGATGAGCTTGGTGCAGGAACTGATCCAGAAGAAGGAGCAAGTTTAGCACAATCAATAACAGAATATATTTACAACTTAGGTTCAATATGTGCTATTGCAACTCATTATCCAAGATTAAAAGAGTATGCATATAAAACTGATGGAGTTGAGAATTGCAGTATGGGTTTTGATATAGAAACTCTAAAACCAACTTATAAGCTTTTTATTGGTGTTCCTGGAGAAAGCCATGCTTTAACAATTGCATCATCTCTTGGTTTAAAAGAAGAGATAATTAACAAAGCAAAAGAACTACTTGGGGAAGAGCATATAACAAAAGAATTTATAATAAACAAAATGAAAAATGATCAAACAACAATTGAAAGGGATAAAGAAATAATTGAGGAAGAAAAAAAGAAAATTATAAAAGAGAGGGAGGAGTTAGAACTTTTACTTCAAGAACTTGAATTAAAAAGAAAAGAATATTCTATTTTAGCAAAAAAGGAGATGCAAAAAATTCTTGAAGAAACAAAAAGAAAAATGGAAGAAATTCTTGAGACCCTTCCAAGAGAAAGAAAAGAAGTTTTGGAAAAGAAAAAAGAATTGGAAAAAGAGATTGAAAAAATAAATGAAGAAATTGAGGAAGAAGAAATTGAAAAAGAGTTTGTGCCTTTTGAAGAATTAGAGGAAGGAGATTTAGTTTTTATAGATAAGTTTGGAAAACAAGGAATTATTTTAAAGAAAGATTATGAAGAGAAAAAAGCGGTCATTCAAATTGGAACTATGAGAGTGGTTTTACCATATACAGAAATCACAAAGAAACTAAATGGGAATTTTGAAATTGAGAAAGAGACAAAAGAGGGTGAATTGATATTACCAGAAAGGGAAATGCCTCCAATGAAGATTGAACTTCATGGTAAAACAGTTGATGAAGCGCTTGCAAAACTTGATAAATATCTTGATAGTGTTTCTCTTGTATCATATCCATTTATATATATCTATCATGGAGTCGGCTCTGGAATTTTAAAAAGAGCAATTCATGAATTTTTAAAAAATCATCCTCATGTTGAAAGATTTACACTCGATCCTGAAAATGTTGGTGTAACAATTGTCTTCCTTAAATAGGTTAATCTGGTGTCAGACACAAAAGTAACATTTTAAAAAAGAATATTTGAATGAAGATTTTTAAACTCTTTTACTACATTTTGAATTTTTATTCTTAATTCTATTAAATATTTTTCATCTTCACTTTTTAAAAATTCTTTAAATAGACCTAGATTAAAAGAAATTTCTTTTATTCTTTTCATAAATTTGAAATAACTTAATTTATCAAATAGAATCTCTCTTGTTCCTGTTTCATAAATTAATTTGACAATTTTGTATATTGTATCCTCTCTATCAGAAATTCCAGGGAGAATAGGACCAAAAAATGCATATGTTTTAATGTTATTTTTATTAAAAACCTCAAGCGCTTTTAATCTTTTATATGTTTCAGATGCACCCCTTTCAAATATTTTTCTTTTTTCTTCATCCATAATAGTTATTGTAAATCCAATAGTTACATCTTTTAAATTTTTTAAAATATCAATATCTCTTAAAATAAGGTCTCTTTTTGTTTGTACTGTTATTTTGAATTTTTTATCAAATAAACTGTTCTCTTCATTTAAAAAAACTTTTAAAATCTCTCTTGTTAATTTATATTTTTCTTCAATAGATTGATATGGATCAGTCATAGAAGATATGTAAACATCAATTTTATCTTTATTTTTAATTTCTTTTTTTAAGTTTTCCGGAGTATTTACTCTTACATCAACAAAATTACCCCAAATTTCTTCTTTATGATGCCACTTTTGCATTATAAATGATGCATAGCAATAAAGGCACCCATTAAGACAACCAAAATATGGATTTATGCAATATTCTGAGATTTTTGATTTTTGAAGTGATTTTTTAATTTTAACCTCTTCTATTTTTATCATTCTTTGAGAATTTTAAAAAACATTTGAGCATTTTTTAACATTGAATGATTGTTATTAAAATATGTATAAATTAATTTCGGTTTTTTACTTTTAATAATATCGGCTATTTCTCTTAGTTCTTCTTCACCATAGTCGTATTGATACCAAGATTCTCTTCCATGAAACCTTAAATAAATTTTTCCATTTATTACAAATATTTTTTTCTGCAAATCTGGTGAGTCAATTGATGAAATTAAAATAGAATTTTTATTTCCAAACTCTTCAAGGTCAATATTAAACCACTTTTTATTTCTAAATTCAACAACAATTTTATCTTTTTCTAAATTTTTAAAAAAATTAAGAAGAGTATCTTTGTTTTCTGGTCCAAATGAAGGAGGGAGTTGAAAAAGATAAAAATCGATTATATCATCCATTGGTTTAAAAAGTTCAAGAAACTTTTTAAAACTTTCCTTTGCGCCTTCATTTAATTTAAACTTGTGAGTTATTAATCGATGAACTTTAATACTCCATCTTAAAGATATTCCCTTTTTAACCCAACCTTTAATTTGATTTTCAAATGGAAATCTATAAAAAGAAGCATTAAGTTCAACTGAGTTTAAACCACTATTTTTTACATACCAATCAAAATTACCACCTTCATTCCATGAATACATCCAACCTGATGTTCCAACAAAAATTTCCATATTTATTTACCTCAAATTTATTATAAACTCATAAATTGTTATAATGAAACTGTAGAAATTTAATGGAGGTTTTTTATGAGTGAATTTTATACTGGATTTAATGAGAAAAAAGAGATTTTAAAAAATATTATAAGAAGAATACATAAAGGTGAGAATCCGGAACAAGTAAAAAGTGAATTTAAAGAACTCCTTAAAGATGTACAACCTGAAGAGATTGCTAAAATAGAAGAAGAATTGATAAAAGAAGGGATGGATAGAAATGAAATACTAAAACTTTGTGAAACCCATCTTCTTGTCTTTAAAGAGAGTTTACAGAAAAAAGAAGATTTTGACAAAAATAATCCAATTAATATTTTGTTGAAAGAGCATGAATTAATATTAAAAATGGGGGATGAATTAATTAAAATACTTAATATTATTAATGATATAAAGACATTTAAAGAAAATGAAGAAAAAATAAAAAATATCATTCAAAATTTTAAAGATTCAGAATCTCATTATTTAAGAGAAGAGAATGCTCTTTTTCCAACTCTTGAAAAATATGGGATTGTTGAGCCACCAAAAATTATGTGGATGGAACACGATAAAATTAGAGAAATCAAGAAGAGCCTTTTTGATATTTACGATAATTTGAAAGAAACCTTTAATGAAAATAACTTACAAAAATTGAAATCACTATCATTAGATTTATTTAATTTTATTAATTCACACTTCTTTAAAGAGAATAATATTCTATTTCCAACAGCTAATAAATTATTTAGGAAAGAAGATTTTTTGAAAATTAAAAAAGATTTTGACGAAATTGGGTATCCAACATTTCTTCCGGATGATTATAAAGAAAAATTGTTTTCTATAGAAGAGAAAGTGGATATAGAAAAAGAGATTAATCTTCCGACAGGATCATTTAATCTGTATGAACTTGAAGCAATATTAAATACACTTCCAGTTGATTTAACATTTGTTGATAAAAATGATAAAGTTAAATATTTCAGTATGACAAAAGATAGAATTTTTGTAAGGACAAAAGCAGTTATTGGAAGAAGTGTTCAAAATTGTCATCCTCAAAAAAGTGTTCATATTGTAAATAAAATTATTGAAGAGTTTAAAAAGGGAACAAGGGATTCCGCAGAATTTTGGATTACTATAAATGGAAAATTAATTTATATAAGATATTTTGCTGTAAGAAAAGATGGAGAATATTTAGGAACAATTGAGGTTACTCAAGACATAACTAATATCAAAAAGATAGAAGGAGAAAAACGTTTGTTAGATTGGGAATAAATTTTATAAATAATATATGGAGGTGGAGAGTGGAAAATTTTTTTAATTTTAAAGGATACAAAATTTTTTATCACTCAAATGGTTTAGGTGAAAAGGGTAAAATTTTTATTGTTCATGGTCTTGGTGAGCACATTGGGAGGTATGAGAGGATAGAAAAAATTTTAGTAAACTCTGGCTATATGGTTGAAGGAATTGATCTTATAGGTCATGGAAGAAGTTCTGGAATAAGAGGAGACATTCCATCATTTGAAGTACTTTTTGAAATCTTTGATGAGGCATTAAAATTTAATCCAAAAAATGAAGTTTTCCTTTTAGGTCATAGTTTAGGAGGTTTAATTGGATATAGATACCTTCAAGAAAGAGAAGGTTTTTTTAAAAAAGCAATTATCTCTAGTGGAATTTTTAATTTAAATTTAGATGAACTCCCAAAAGGGCTAGTCTATCTTGCAAAATTTTTAAATTCACTTTATCCAAAATTTACAATGTCAAATAGAATAAATCCAGAAGATCTTTCAAGAAATGAAGAAGAAGTTAAAAAATATATACTTGATCCACTCGTTCATAATAAAATTTCAGTAAGACTATTTTTTGAAATTTATAAAAATACAAAAATTGCTCTTCAGAAAGGAACAAAAACTCCTATTTTAATTCTTTTTGGAGCTTATGACAAAGTTGTTCCACCAATTTCTGCTAAACTTCTTTATGATTCTATTTTTGGCGATAAATTAATAAAAGAATATCCAATGAAACATGAACTATTTAATGACCCAGAAGGAGATAAAGTTATAGAGGATATTTTAGAATTTTTAAAATCTTAAACTTATTCAACTGTCTCTTGTGAGACAAGATTAACTCCTAAATTTAAAACATTTTCTAAAATAATTTCACCTCTTCTTATTTTTTTATCTATCTTTATTTTTTTTATTTCTCTTAAAACTTCAAAAATTTTTTCTTTAGGTATCTCTTTATCAATTCTAACAGCAACTCTTCTTTTTGAAAGTCCTATTGCTTTAAGTGTTGTTGTTAAACCTCTTTTTGGATTTTCCAACTCTTCTATTGCGTATTTAAGACCTTTTTTGCACTTATAATTTGTAATTTTATCTTCAATATATAAAATTCTACAACCTACTGGACATATTATACAAGTTATCTCTTTCATAACACCTCAATTATTATCTCATCTTTTTCTATTTTATTTGGATTTATTAAAATTTCTTGTATTTCTGCAGGATATGAAGCTTTTAATTTTTTGTTTATTATTAATTTATTTTCTTCTCTTATAATAACCTCTTTATTAAAAATTGGCTCCTTTACTCTAAAATAAATTTTTATCTCATCATCACTTCTTTCAATAAGTTGAGGTATATAATTTTTTATTAAGTTTCCTCCAAAAACCTTTATTTTAGGGTTTTCTTTGTTTTTATTTTTAAGAATATAATTTAATGTAGACAAAGAAGAAATCATTGCTCTATCAACAAGATCAAAGATATAGACTGAGTTTCCAATAACGAATGTGTTTTTTATATTAGTTAATAAATATTGATTTACAACAGGTCCTAATGTTTTTTTATCAATGATAAGATTTCTTCTTAAAATATCAATTTCAGGAATTAAGCCCACTGAGAGTAGAAGTGTATCAACTTCAAATTCCTTATAATTTCCTATTGGTTTTAAATTTTCATCCACTTCTGAAACATAAATTTTTTTTAATCTCTCCTCTCCTTCAACTTTTAAAACTGTATGTGAAAGATAAAGTGGAATTTCAAAATCTTCAATACATTGTCTTATATTTCTTGGTAATCCCCCATAAAATGGCATAATTTCAAAAACTCCAATAACATTCATTCCTTCAAGAGTTAATCTTCTTGCCATAATTAATCCTATATCTCCAGAGCCAAGTATAGCAATCTTATTACCAATTTTTAAACCAAGAATATTTGTTATATATTGAGCAAATCCTGCTGTAAAAATTCCAGAAGGTCTGTCTCCTTCAATAAAAACACTCCCCCTTGCTCTTTCTCTTGCTCCAAGAGCAAATGCATAGTAATTTGATTTAACTTCAACTATTCCTTTTGGTGAATAAAAATAGAGAAGTTCATTTTCAAAACCTATGCACATTGAATTTGTAAAAATATTAATATTTAGATTAAGAACATCCTCTTTTAATTCTTCAATCAGTTCTGGACCTGTTAAATCTTTTTTGTAGATTTCTAAACCAAATCCAGTATGAATACATTGTTTAAGTATTCCTCCAATTCTCTCTTCTCTATCAAAAATAATAACATTAAGACCTCTCTTTTTTGCTTCTTTTGCAAGAAAAAGTCCTGCTGGTCCTCCACCCACTATTACCAGATCAATATTATTCAATTTCACCATAAACTATTACTCCTCTACTTCCTTTCTTTTTTATCTTTTCAAATGGGATTTTCTTTTCTTCATTCAAAATTTTTAAAATCCTAATCGTACAGAAAGAGCCTTGGCATCTTCCTGAAGTTACCCTCAATCTCCTTTTAAGTCCATCAATATTTTTTGGTTCTGGAAAATTTTTTAATGTTTGTAGAATTTCTCCTTTTGAGACAAATTCACATCTACAAATTATTTCTCCATAAGATGGATTCTTTTTTATTAATTCATCAATTTCTAATTTTGTAAGATTTTTTAAAGAGATATCTTTTTCAATTGATTCTATAAAATCTTTTTTTTCTTTTAAACTGATTCTCTCTTTTATTAAATCTGAAACATATCTTGCAATTGCTGGAGATGCTGTAAGACCTGGGGAATCAATTCCTTGGACATGCAAAATATTTGAATTATCATCAAATTCAATTATGAAATCTTTTCTTTTAGATGATGCTCTTACTCCTGTAAAATCTCTTATAATAAAATTTGAAAAATCAAAATCAATAAAATTAGAAATTCTTTCTAAAATTTCTTCTCTTTCTTTTAAATATGAAGATGTATCATATGAATTAACAATATGAGATGTAGGTCCTAATAAAAGATTCCCATAGGGTGTAGGGGTTATTGAAATTCCTTTCCCTTTTTCTGTAGGAACTCCAAAAATTGGTCTTGAAACTAAACCTTTTAAACTTTTATCTGTTATTAAATATTGTCCTCTTCTTGGGAAAATCTCATCTTTTTTTAAAAATTTTTTTCCAAAAAAACCTAACGCATTTACAAAAATTTTTGTTTTAAAATCTCCTTTATTAGTTATTACTATAACCCATCCATTTTCATTTATTAAATCTTTTATTTCGCATGAAAAAAGAACCTCTCCGCCATTTAAATAACCAGATCTAACAAGATTTATTGTTGCAATAAATGGATCTATAATACCAGCATCAGGAGATAAAAGCCCTTTTTTATATGTATCTTTCAGATTTGGCTCTAATCTTTTAATTTCATTTTTATCAATTATTTCAACATTAACTTTATTTTTAATCCCTCTTTCATAAAGTTCATACAAAAACTTTTCTTCTTCATCTGTATATGCTAATACTAGAACACCATTAAATTCTGAATCAATATGTAATTTTTCTGTTAAATCTCTCCAAAGTTTTTTTCCTTCACTATTAAATAACGCTTTTAAACTTCCTGGTATTGGATCATAACCTCCATGAATTATTCCTGTATTTGCTATTGTTGAGCCAAAAGATGCAACATCACATTCTTTTTCAATTAAGAGAATTTTTAACTCATATTTTGAAAGTTCTCTAAAAATATTTGCTCCAACTATACCCCCTCCACCAATAATTACATCATAATTTTTCTCCAACCTAAACTCCTTTTAACTGCTTCTTGCCATATTTTATACTTTTTTTCTCTTGTCTCCTTATCCATTTTAGGAGTAAAAATTTTTTCAATTTTTTCAAAACACACTATATCTTCTAATTTTATCAAACCAATTCCTAGTGAAGAGAGTAAAAATGTACCAAAAGCTGTTGTTTCTAATATTTTTGGTCTTTCAACTTTTATTCCTAAAAAATCAGATTGAATTTGAAGAAGGAGGTCATTCATTGCTGCTCCACCATCAACTCTTAAAACTTTAATTTTTTCTTTTGTTTCTTTTTCCATTGTTTCTATAACATCTTTAGTTTGAAATGCAATTGCTTCAAGAGATGCTCTTGCTATATGAGATTTGTTGGTTTTTCTTGTTATTCCAATTATGAGCCCTCCTGCATACATATCCCAATATGGAGTGCCAAGACCAACAAATGCTGGTACAATATAAACTCCTTCTGTATCTTCCACCTCTCTTGCTAAAGTCTCTATCTCATTTGAATTTTTAATAATATTTAATCCATCTCTTAACCATTGAACAAGTGCTCCTGCTATGAATACTGAACCTTCAAGTGCATAACTCACTTTTCCATTTACTCCCCATGCAATTGTTGTTAAAAGACCATTTTTTGAAAAAACTCTTTCATTTTCTGTATTTAAAAGAATAAAACAACCTGTTCCATAAGTATTTTTAACCATCCCCTTTTCTAAACATAATTCACCAAATAGTGAACCTTGTTGGTCTCCTATAATTCCAGTAATAGGGATTTCTCTTCCAAAAAATTCTTTATCAATTTTTCCAAACATAAATGATGAATCTTTTACCTCAGGTAAAGAGTGTTCTGGAATTTTAAAATGTTTTAAGATATCTTCATCCCAATTTAAACTATTTATATTAAACATCATAGTTCTACTTGCATTAGAATAATCTGTATAAAATGATTTTGTTTTTGTTAATCTATACAGTATATATGTATCAACTGTTCCAAAAAGTACCTTTCCTTCAATAAATTTTTTATTTATATCTTCTCTTTCTCTTAAAAGATATACAAGTTTTGTTAAAGAAAAGTATGGATCAACAACAAGTCCAGTTTTTTTGTGTATTTCATGAGAAAGTCCGTCTTTTTTTATCTTTTCACATATTTCTGCACTTCTTCTACATTGCCAAACTATTGCATTATAAACAGGTTTTCCTGTATCTCTTTCAAATAAAATTGTTGTTTCTCTCTGATTTGTAATTCCAATTGATAAAATATCTTTTGGTTCTAAATTTAATGTTTTCAGAGATTTATTAATTGTTTTAAGAACTGAATTAAAAATCTCTTCTGGATCGTGTTCAACCCATCCAGGTTTTGGATAAATTTGTGTAATTTCTTCTCTCTCTATGTGTTCAATTTCTCCAGAATCGTTAAAAATAATTGATCTTGTACTTGTTGTTCCTTGATCAATCACAAGAACATATTTTTTCATATATCCTCCATAAGATTAATTATAATAATTTTATTTTTAAATTTTTAAATGATATAATGATAAAAGTGTGATTTAGTGTTTTAGAGCAAAAAATTTAGAATTGGCTTATATATTTTTTAAATAAATGGAGGTTATGAGAAGTGAGCGACCTTTTTGAGGTTAGGATTCATGGTAGAGCCGGTCAGGGAGCAAAAACAGGGGGTCAAATTTTAGCATACGCTGCATTTTTCGAAGGAAAAACAGTTCAAGCATTCCCTGAATATGGCTCAGAAAGAAGAGGTGCACCAACAGTTGCTTACACAAGAATTTCTACAAAAGAGATTAGAACTCATGAACCAATCTTAGAACCTGATGCTGTAATTGTCCTTGACGAAACTTATATTTACACTCTTCCTGTAACAAAAGGCTTAAAAGAGAATGGTGTTTTGATTGTTAACACAATAAAAAGTGCTGAAGAGGTAAAAAAGGTTACAAAATTTAATGGAAAAGTTTTTACAGTTGATGCAACAGGAATTTCACTATCAACAGTTGGAAGAGATGCACCAAATATTCCAACTCTTGGTGCTCTTGTAAAAGTAAGTAATATTCTTTCACTTGATTCTCTAAAAAAAGCAATTGAAGAAATGTTTTTAGAAAAACTTGGTGAAAATCTTACAAAGAAAAACATTGATGCTCTTAAAAGAGGATATGAGGAGGTAAAGTGATGAATAAGGTTAATAAAGTAAAGATAGGTGCTACATGGAAAGAATTACCAATCGGTGGTACACTTCCTGCTGCAAGTGCTCTTGATTATAAAACTGGTGCATGGAGAAGTTTTGTACCAAAATGGGATCCATTGATGTGTTCACACTGTATGATTTGTGTGCATTATTGTCCTGTAATGGCAATTCCAACTGAGATAAATGAAGAAGGAGTTAAAGGTTGGAGAGATAGAATTTATAAAGGAGTAGTTAGATTAGAAACAAATTTAGATTTCTGTACAGGATGTGGTGTTTGTGCTGAGGAGTGTCCAACTGAAGCAATTAAAATGGAGAGAGAAACATGGGAGGTGAAATAATGGCTACTGTTGTTAAATCTAAAAAATTACCATTAACTGGCGCTGAAGCAGTAGCAGAAGCAATGAGACAAATTAAGCCAGATGTTGTTGCTGCATATCCAATAACACCACAGACTCCAATTGTTGAAATTTTTTCAAAATTTGCCGCAGATGGTCTTGTTAAAACTGAGGTTGTTACTCCAGAATCAGAGCACTCTGCTATTTCAATTGTAACTGCTGCATCAGCAGCAGGAGCAAGAGCAATGTCTGCATCAGCATCTCAAGGTCTCGCACTTATGGTTGAAGTTCTTCCTGCTACAAGTGGACTTCGTCTTCCAGTTGTTATGGCAATTGCAAACAGAGCACTTTCAGCACCTATTAATATTCATTGTGATCACTCAGATATGATGGCAGTAAGAGACCTTGGATGGATAGAAATTTTTTCAGAAAATGTACAAGAAGCATATGAAAATATGTTTTTAGCAGTAAGATTGTCAGAACATCCAGATGTTTTGCTTCCAGTTATGGTTGGCCTTGATGGATTTATCATAAGTCATGGTGTTGAAGTTGTTGAAATTTATGATTGTGAATTAATGTATTCATTTGTCGGAGAAAGAAAACCACATTTTTCCCTTTTTGATTTTGAAAATCCTATAACAATAGGTCCCTTACAATTACCTGATTTTAATTTTGAGACAAAAAGACAAGAACAAGAAGCTATGAAAAATGCTCTTAAAGTTTATCTTGAAGTTGGAAAAGAGTTATCTAAGATAACTGGCAAAGACTATCCATATTTTGAAAGTTATAAACTTGATGATGCCGAAGTTGCAATTGTTGTGATGGGTTCAACTGCTGGAACTGCAAAAGATACTGTTGATGAATTAAGAAATGAAGGGATAAAAGTTGGTTTACTTAAACCAAAACTTTTTAGACCTTTCCCATATGATGAAATAAGAGATGCTCTTAAACATCTCAAAGGAATTGGAGTTTTAGATAGAGCATACTCTTTTGGAGCGTATGCTCCACTTTATTCTGATATAAGAAATGCACTTTATGATTTAGATAAAAGGATTCCTATTCAAAGTTATATTTATGGTCTTGGTGGAAGAGATATATTCAAACATCAAATTAGAAAAGTTTTTATTGAACTTCTTGAAGGAAAATTTTCAAAAGAAGAAAAATGCATTGGATTAAGAGAGTGAGGTGAATAAAATGGAAGTTAAAACAGTAAGAGATTTAGCAGAACTTCAGACCAAAACAGGTTTGAAGTTTGTTGCAGGTCATAGAATGTGTGCAGGTTGTGGAATAGCAACAATTTTAAGAACCGTTCTTTCTGCATCAAAGAAACCAGTAGTTGTTGTAAATGCGACAGGTTGTCTTGAAGTAGTATCTACTATTTACCCATACACAGCATGGAACACTCCTTGGCTTCATGTTACTTTTGTTAATGCTGCATCAAGTGCATCTGGTGTTGAAACAGCATACAGAGCACTTAAGAAAAAAGGTCTTATTAAAGAAGAAGTAAATATTGTGGCAATAGGAGGAGATGGTGGAACATATGATATAGGAATTCAAGCTCTTTCTGGAGCATTAGAAAGATGGCACAATTTTCTTTACCTATGTTATAACAATGAAGGTTATATGAATACAGGACATCAAAGAAGCGGAGCGACACCTCTAGGTGCATCAACAACAACTCAACCTGCAGGTAAAGTATCAATAGGGAAAATTCAATGGAGAAAAGATTTGGTAAAAATTGTTGCTGGACACAACATTCCTTATGTTGCACAATCAAATGTTTATAACACCATGGATATGTTTAAAAAAGCAAGTAAAGCATTTGAGATAGAAGGTCCAAAATTTTTAAATATATTAATGCCTTGTACAACAAACTGGGGATTTCCAGAAAGTATGACAATGAAATTAAGTAGATTAGCAACAGAAACAAATTATTGGCCACTATTCGAAATAGAAAATGGAGTGCTTACTGTTAATTACAAACCAAAAGAGAGAAAACCCATTGAAGAATTTTTAAAACTTCAAACTAGATTTAAACATCTTTTTACTCCTGAAAATAAACATGTAATAGAAGAAATGCAAAAAAGAATTGATGAAGATTTTGAAAATCTTCTTAAACTTGAAAAAGTAACACACGAGATGGGAGTAAGAATATAATAATTTATTAAGCCCCAGATTTTAATCTGGGGCTTAATTTTATAAAGAGAAAAAGATATATGAAAAAAATTCCACTTCATTCTTTTCATGAGAAGCAAGGCGCTAAATTTGTAGAATTTGCAGGTTTTATAATGCCAATTTATTATACATCAATTAAAGATGAGCATATAGCAGTAAGAGAAAGAGTTGGAGTTTTTGATGTTTCACACATGGGAGAAATTAGAATAAAGGGAAAAGATGCAAAGCGCTTTGCAGATTTTATTTTGACAAATGATATATTAAATACAAAATTTAAAGATGTAAAATACACAGTTATGTTAAATGAAAATGGGGGAATTGTAGATGATCTTTTTTCTTATACTTTTTCAGATGAAGATATTCTTTTAGTTATAAATGCAGCAAATATAGAAAAAGATTTTAATCATATTAAAAAATATTTATGGAGTGGACTTGAAATATATAATGAATCTCAGGATATTGTTGAATTAGCAGTTCAAGGACCAAAAGCAGAAGAGCTACTTCAAAATTTCACTAATTTTAATCTTCAAAATATAAAATATTTCAATTTCGATATGATTGAAATTTTCGGTGAAAAGTTATTAATCTCAAGAACCGGATATACTGGTGAAGATGGTTTTGAAATTTATATGGATAAAAATTTAGGCGAGAAAGTAATAACTCAAATTTTAGAAAAAGGAAAAGATTTTGATATAAGAATTTGTGGACTTGGAGCAAGAGATACTTTAAGATTTGAAGTATGCTATTGGCTTTATGGAAATGATATCGATGAGAGTATAAATCCAATTGAGTCAGGTCAAAAGTTTCTAGTTAATATGAACAAAGAAAAATTTATTGGAAAAGAAGCAATTCAAAAAATTCTTGAAGAAGGTGTTAAAAGAAAATTTATTGGAATTGAAGTAGAAGGTGGTATTGCAAGACATGGAAATAAAATTTTTAATAAAGAAAATAATGAGATTGGATTTATAACAAGTGGTAATTTTTCTTTTATTTTAAATAAATCTCTTGCATTGGGTTATGTTAATCTTCCTCATGGCGAGATTGGAGAAGAGGTTATAATTTCTGATGGTAAAAGATATCTATCTGGTAAAATAGTTAAAAAACCATTTTTAAAACCAAGAGTAAAAAAGGAGGGATAGAATGAGTAAAGTTTTAGAAAATTTATATTATGCTGAAACAGATGAATGGTTAAAAGTTGAGGGGGATATTGGAATAGTTGGTATTACAGATTATGCACAAGATAAACTTGGAGATATAGTTTTTTTAGAAGAAGCTAATGTTGGAAAAAAAGTAAGAAAAGGAGATATAGTTATTTCAATTGAATCTGTAAAAGCAGCAGCAGAAATTCACTCTCCAGTTTCTGGTGAAATAATAGAGGTTAATAAAGAGGTAATTAAAAATCCTCAAATTATTAATGAGGATCCATATGGTAAGGGGTGGCTTTTTAAAATTAAAATCGAAAATTTAGAAGAGATAAAAAGTTTAATGGACGCAAAAGGTTATTCTGCATATAGAGAAGAATAAATGAGATTTATACCTCATACAAATAAAGATATTGAAGAGATGCTTAAAGAGATTGGAATATCTTCAATTGATGAACTTTTTGAAGATATTCCAGAAGAAGTTAAATTAAAGAAAGACCTTAATCTTCCACCACCTCTTGATGAGTTAAAACTTAAGGAAGAAATAGAAGATATCTTTTCATTGAATTTAAAAGTTAAAAGAATTTTTCTAGGTGGAGGAGCTTACTTACATTTTATTCCATCAACTGTAAACTATGTTATATCCAGAGGAGAATTTTATACATCATATACTCCATATCAACCTGAGCTTTCACAAGGTATACTTCAAGCACTTTTTGAATTTCAATCAGTTCTTTCTGATTTAACACATGCAGATGTTACAAATGCCTCAATGTATGATGGAGCAACATCTCTTGTTGAAGGAGTTTTAATGGCTGAGAGAATCAAAAAGAAAGGAAAAGTATTAATTTCAAAAAGCATAAATCCAGAATATAATGAAGTATTAAAAACATATCTTTTGCCAAGAGAAATTTTAATTGATTATGTTGATTTTGAAGAGAATGGAGAAATTTCTTTAGAAAAATTAAAAAATAAAATCAAAGAAGGTTATTCTTCTTTTGTTGTTCAAAGCCCAAATTATTTTGGAATTATTGAAAATTTATCTGAGATTGGAAAGATAGTAAAGGAAAATGACACTCTTTTTATTTTAACAATAACTGAAGCAATATCTCTTGGAATGCTTAAACCTCCTTTTGATTATGGGATTGATATATTAGCAATGGAAGGACAATCTTTTGGTATCCCACTTTCTTATGGTGGACCATATTTAGGAATACTTCAGACAAAAAGAGAGTTTATAAGAGAAATTCCAGGAAGAATAATTGGTGAAACACAAGATAAAAATGGAAAAAGAGCATTTGTTATGACACTTAGAGCAAGAGAACAAGATATAAAAAGAGAAAAAGCAACTTCAAATATTTGTACAAATAATACTTTAAATGCAATTGCATCTTTAGTTTACCTTGTAACTTTAGGACCAAATGGGCTTAAAAAGATTGCTGAGATAAATTATAAAAAATCACATTATCTTGTAAAAAGATTAATTGATGAAGGATTTGAATTGAAATTTAATAATCCTAAGTTTTTCAATGAGTTTGTTTTAAAATTGAATATTCAACCAATTAGATTAAAAGAGAAACTTTCTCTTGTGGGCATTGAAGGAGGGATTCCTTTAAGATATTTTGGTTTTGATGATTCATATCTTTTTACAGTTACTGAAATGAATTCAAGAGAGGATATTGAACTTCTTGTTTGTGCTTTAAAGGAGGGATAATGAAAACTTTAAAAGAACTTTCAAAACATGGAAGTAATAAATTTAATATAGAAGATGATTTAGATTTTTTTGAAGTTGAAAAATTAGAAAATGAATATTTAAGGGAAGAAGTAGAAATTCCTGATATATCAGAAATAAATTTAATAAGGCATTTTATAAATCTCTCAAAACTCAACTATGGTGTTGATGTAAACTTTTATCCATTAGGTTCATGCACTATGAAATATAATCCAAAGATAAATGAAGATATTGCAAAAAAGGAGGATTTTTACTACCTTCATCCACTTTTATCAACTGAATATACACAAGGGATACTTAAAATATTATGGGAGATGCAAGAATTTTTAAAAGAGATAACAGGAATGGATGGTTTCACTCTTCAACCAGCTGCTGGTGCCCATGGAGAGTACACTGGTCTTAGAATTATGTGGGAATATTTTAAAGATAAGAAAGAAAGAAGAAATAAAGTAATACTTCCTGACTCTGCTCATGGAACAAACCCTGCATCATCTTCAATGTTAGGACTCGAGGTAATTGAAATACAATCAAAAGATGGAATGGTTGATCCAGATAAATTAAAAGATGTAGTTGATGAAAAAACTTTTGCTTTGATGTTAACTAATCCAAATACTTTAGGATTTTTCGAAAAAGATATTTTAAAAATTAGTGAAATATTGAAGAGTAAAGGTGCTCTTCTTTATTATGATGGTGCAAATTTAAATGGTTTTATTGGAATTGCAAGACCAGGGGACATGGGTTTTGATTGCGTACATTTGAACCTTCATAAAACTTTTTCAACTCCTCATGGTGGTGGTGGTCCTGGAAGTGGACCAGTTGGTGTAAAAGATTTTTTAGTAAAATATTTACCATATCCAGTTATTGAAAAAAGTGAAGATGATTTCTTTTATTTTTCAAAACCTGAAAGAACAATTGGAAAAGTTAGAAGTTTCTTTGGAAACTTCTCTGTCATTTTAAAGGCATACTTATATATAAGAGAACTTGGAAGTGAAGGTTTAAAAGAAGTTGCTCAACTTTCTGTTTTAAATGCAAACTATATTAAGGAGAAACTAAAAAAATATTACCCATCACAATTTGATAGAGTTGTAAAACATGAATGTGTCTTATCTGGAAAGATCTATAAAGAGTATGGTGTAAAAACTTTAGATATAGCAAAGAGATTAATGGATTATGGTTTCCATCCTCCAACAATCTATTTCCCACATATAGTTGATGAAGCACTAATGATTGAACCAACAGAAACAGAAAGCAAAGAAACTCTTGATGAATTTATTGAAGTTATGATTAAAATTAGTGAGGAGATAAAGAAAAACCCAGAGTTAGTTAAAAATGCACCTCATACAACATACATTTCAAGACCTGATGAGGTGAAAGCAGCTAAGGAATTAAAAGTTAAGTGGTAGAAGAAAAAATTAAATTTTTTTATCCAATAAAAACACTTCCTGTATCTTTAACTGGAGACATTTGTTCTTTAAATTGTCTTCATTGTAATTCTTTTTATCTAAAAGGAATGAAAACAAAAGATGAATCACTGAGTTATCTTCAAAGTGAAGAATTTTCATCATTTTTGATATCTGGTGGATTTGATGAAAAAGGAAAACTAGATATTTTTTCAAATTTGGATTATATAAAAAAAGTTAAGACAAGTGGCAAGAAGATAGTACTTCACCCAGGTTTTATAACAAAGGAAGAGATTGATGCTTTAAAAGGTTATATTGATGTTATATCTTTTGATTTTATATATGACGATGAGACAATAAAAGAGATTTACCATCTTGAATATAAAAAAGAGGATTTTAAAACTCAATATCTATTATTGAGAAGAAATATTAAAACTATTCCACACATTATTGTTGGACTTTATAAAGGAATAATAAAAGGTGAGTATGAAGCAATTGATGTTCTTGCAGAGTTAAAACCAAGTTTAATAATATTTCTTGTAATAGTTCCAACAAAAGAAACACCTTTTGAAAAAATAAATATTCCAGATATAGGCGAAATAAAAGAATTATTTATGAAAGCAAAAAGAAAGTTAAGATTAACTAAATTTCATCTTGGTTGTATGGTTCCAAAAGGTGAGATAAAAGATGAAATTGAGTTAGCAGCATTTGAAAGTGGGTTTATAGGTTTTGTAAATCCTCAAAATAAATTAAAAAACTTGGTTAAAGACCCTGAAGTTTATTATGAATGCGATGCTCTCTACTATTAGAGTATCTCTTGGTAGCACCTCTGTTTTAGAATTTAAGAAACTTAAATATGATTTTGAAATTAAGACAATATATCTTCTCCTTTCAGGAAAATGCACAAAAGATTGTAAATATTGCACGCAAGCAAAAAGTTCAAAATCAGATGAAAAATATTTATCAAGAGTTGTTTGGCCTGAATATGATTTAGATGAAACTCTTGAAAAAATTTTAGAAAAAAAAGAAGAAATTGGAAGGGTTTGTATTCAAACAGTTAATAATAAATATACAAAAGAGACTATTTTTAAAATATTAAATAAATTAGGCAAAGAGATAAAAGTTTCAATCTCCATTAACACATCAAATTTGAAATTAGTTGAAGAGCTTTTTAATCTTAATGCTGATAAAGTTGGACTTCCAATTGATGTTGCAAATTCATACCTTTATAAAAATTTAAGAGGAGGGGACTTTTATAAAAAGGTTAATTTTATTTTAAATGCAAATAAAATTTTTAAAAACAAAATTTCAACTCACATTATTGTTGGTTTAGGAGAATCTGATAAGGATATATTAAATCTATATAAAATTTTTATCGATAATGGAATAATAGTTGCACTTTTCTCATTTACTCCAATTGAAGGAACACTTTGTGAAAGAATATCTCCCCCCTCTTTATTAAGATATAGAAAGATTCAAATTGCAACCAAATTAATAGAAAAAGGATTTTCTATTTCTCAATTTGAATTTGATGAAGAGAATTATTTAAAAAGAATTCCTGAAATTTCCATTGATTTATTAAAAGATTTAAATCCATTTATAACTAGAGGTTGTCCTTTTTGTACAAGACCATATTATAATGAAAGACCAAAAGGAGATCTATATAATTATCCATATCCTTTAACTGATAAAGATTTTAAAAAAGAATTTGAATTTTTAAAAACTAATAAAGTTTTATGAGTTTTAAATTAATAATTTTAAAGTATAAAAAACTTAATCCATACTTAAATATGGCAATAGATGAAGCAAATCTCCTTTATGGAAATAAAGATGAGATTATTTTAAGATTTTTTGGATGGGAGCCATACTCTGTTTCAATAGGAACTTTTCAAAAAATTGAAGAAATTAATATAGATTTTTTGAAAGAAAATAAAATTCCATTAGTTCGAAGACCTACAGGTGGAAAAGGAGTATATCATGAGAATGAACTTACATATTCAATTGTTATTCCAAAAAACCACCCTTTATATGAGCTAAGCATAATTGAATCTTATAAAGAAATTTCTAAAGTTTTTATCTTTTCTTTAATCGAGTTTGGAATAAAAGGAGAATTGACTAAAAAAAGTGGTGAAATAGATGGGTTTTGTTTTTCTTCTTTAAACTATTATGAAGTTTCAGTTAATGGTAAAAAAATAATTGGATCAGCTCAAAGAAGAAAAAAAGAGGGTCTTCTTCAACAAGGTTCAATTCCTATTGAAATTGATTATGAAAAAGTAAAAAATATTTTTTATTTAGAAGATACAAGTAAATTCACTTCGTTAAAAGAATTAAATAAATCAATCGAAATTGATATATTAGAAGAAGTTTTAATTAAAAATTTTATTAATTTTTTCTCTCTACCTTATGAAATAATAGAACAAAATAATGATAAAATTTCTATAGGTTTTGATTTATTTAAAAATAAATACTCATTAGAATCTTGGAACTATAGAGGAGTTTATTAAAAAGGTACTTCTTCTCCTTTTTCTTCTTCTCTATACTCAATTTCTGTGAATTTTGCATAATTTTTCAAGAATTTTAATTTAAGTTTACCTAAAGGCCCATTTCTGTTTTTTGCAACAATTAATTCAACAATTGAATGCTCTTTTCCAATATCATCATCTTCCTTATTTAAAAACATAACAACATCTGCATCTTGCTCAATACTATTATGAACAAAAATGTTATTTGCTATAAAGTTATGTGTTTCTTCAACTGTAACATCATAAACTTCATCTTCATAAAGTTCTATTATTTCTTTTACTCTATCCCAATAAATATCTGATTGAGATAAATTATTTAATTTTTCACTATTTAATATTTCTGCATATTTATTTAATCTGTGTCTACTTAAATTATTTTCAAAAATTGAACCTGAATAAGAAACTCCTAATAATTTTGAAATATTCCTCCATGAATAATTTATTTTATCTTTTTCATATTTAATTAAATTCCATACTGTTTTTGGAATTATATCATTATTTGGATTTTCTTTTTTCTTTTTTATTAATTTTATTAATTCAAAAATTTTATTTCCTTTTGCTCCATATGAACCAATCAAATTAAGAAATTTTAATTGATTCTCTTTTCCCTGTATTTCCAATACCCAATTTGTCCTATAATTATTTTTCTTTTTGCCTCTTATTGTTGAAATAATACCTAATCTTAATAACAAATATTGAATTTGAGTTATCAATTTTTTGCTTGATGAAGAGTAATAAATTGAAATACTTTCCTTACCTGTTTTAGTTTTTACATATGAAATATTTCCATCAGTAGACCAAAGATGCTTTAAAAAAGTACATATTTTTTTATCAGTCAAATTCATAAAAGAATCGGGTAATTCTTTCTCAAAAGATTTAGCAAGTTTTAAATCATTTTTAATAAGCCAGTCAACAAAAGGATGGTGTCTATTTTTTGTTAAATTATAAGGTGATGGTAAATAAATATGATACCAATTTTTCTGTTTAATAATTTTTGGATTAATATTAAATAAATTTTTTGCTATCTTTTCAACAATTTTCAAATTTTCTTCATCACTACTAGTATAGTGTATTGGTTGTTTAGGAGCATAACAACCATCTCCAATCATATGTGCAAAAAATATTATTTCTTCATCAGAATACCTTTCTTTTCCCTCAAGTTTTATAATTCTTGGCACTGCAATATGTTCGTTTATTTTTAATTGATCTAATCTTTTCCAGCCTTCAAATGTTAAAAATGGATGATTCGCTGAGGCTTTAATTTCTCTTCCACTAAATGTTCTTAATAAATAAACTTTTTTAATTCCGCTTGAAAATGCTTTTATGAGATTTGCATTTTTTATTTTTAAACTTTTTTCATCAAGTGAAAGTATAGGAATAGGTAATTTAATTTTTCCATCAACTAAATCTTTTAGTTTTATTAATTCACCTGTATCTCCTCTTATAAGAATTGTATCCCCAGTTAGACAGCCGCTCTCTCTTAAATCTGAGAGTAATGGGCGTTTATTTTCTCTTTTTTCAATCGCCCTAGATAGTTGTGAAATAACTAAAACAGGAATTTCAAGTTCTCTCGCAAGTTTTTTTAAACTTCTTGTTAATTCTGAAATTTCTTGTACTCTATTTTCTACTTTTGTTTTTAAATGCATCAACTGAAGATAATCAATAACAACCATTCCAAGATTATGTTGATTTTTGAGTCTTCTTGCTTTAGTTCTTATTTCAAGAATTGAAATATCAGATGAATCATCTATATATATTGGTGCATCATAAAGTGGTCCATATGCTCTTCCAAGTTTTACCCAATCTTCATCTGAAAGCATACTAGTTTTTAATTTATGAAAGTTAACATTTGCAGTAGATTCAAGAATTCTCTCAACAATTTGCTCTTTTGACATTTCAAGAGAGAAAATGGCAACAGGAACCTTTTCTTTTAAAGCAATATTCACACAAATATTTATTGAAAGAGAAGTTTTTCCAAGAGAGGNTCTTGCGGCAAGAATAATTAAGTCATTTTTATGAAATCCACCTAAAATTTCATCAAGCTTTTTAAAGTGAGTTGGAATTCCAGGAAGACCTTTTTTATCTTTATATAGAGATTCGATTCTATCAAAAGATTCTTTTAATAGATCTTTTAATGGATAAAATGGTGTTGTCATTCTTTTTTTTGCTATATCGAAGAGATAACCTTGACTTTTATCTAAGATAGTTCCGCTATCTTCTTCTGCCTCGAATGCCAGATTTATAATATCTATTCCTGCTTTGATTATTTCTCTTAAAACAGCTTTGTCTTCAACAATTTTTGCATATACATCGATATTTAATGCAGTTGGTGTTATATTTGTTAATGTTGCTAGATAACTAAAACCACCAATTTCTTCTAATTTTCCTTTCTTTTTAAGTTCTTCAGAAAGAGTAAGTAAATCTATTGGCTCGTTTTTTTCAAAAAGTTCAATCATTGTTTCATAAATAATCTGATGTGATGTTCTATAAAAATGTTCTGGTTTAAGAAAATCTATTACTTTATAGATTGCTTCATTATCTATTAAAATAGATCCTAAAGTTGCTTGTTCTGCTTCAATACTATGAGGAGGAACCCTCCCAAAAATTTCTTCGTTCATTCTTCTTGTACAAAAAGTTTTAAATTTGCAATAATATTTTTATATAATTTTACTTTTATTTCATAATATCCTACATTTTTTATTGGTTCTTCAATTTCAATTTTTTTCCTATCTATAGAAACGCCTATTTTTTTCTTAATTAATTCTGAAATTTCATCACTTGTTATTGAGCCATATAATTTTCCTTTGATACCTGTTTTTCTTTTTATGTTAAAAACATCTTTTTCTATTTTCTCTTTTATAATTTTTGCTCTCTCTTCCTCTCTTGATTCTTTGTTTTCTTTTATTTTCATTTTATTAATATAATCTTTTTCTTCTCCTTCACTTAATTTTTTAGCAAGACCAAATTTCTCAAGATAATTTGTATAAAAACCAAAGGAGACATCTAAGATGTCTCCTTTTTTTCCAAGATTTTGAATATCTTTTAAGAGTAAAACTTTAACCTTTTTCATTCATTAATAGACAACATATGGTAGAAGAGCCATTTCTCTTGCTCTTTTTATTGCTTTTGCAAGTTGTCTTTGATGTTTTGCACAAGTTCCTGTGTTTCTTCTTGGTAGAATTTTTCCTCTTGGTGTCATATATTTTCTTAAGAGTTCGTAATCCTTATAATCAATTTCTACAATTCTATTTTTGCAAAAATAACATATCTTTTTTCCAGGTTTAAATCTTCTAATTCCTTCCTTTGCCATATTCTTTTTACCTCCTAATATTAATCTATTGGTATCTCTTCATCAACTTCAACTTCACTCTCTTCGCTCACTTCCTCTGCTTCAGGTCTTTTTGATAAAAATTTAATATTATCAGCAATAACTTCAATTGCTTGTTTTCTTAATCCATCTGCTGTTTCATAATCTCTTATTCTCAGTCTCCCTTCAACAAGAACTAAAGACCCTTTTCTTAAATACTCACTTACATTTTTTGCTAAATTTCCTTTAGATCCCCAACATATAACATTAATAAAAAGTGTCTCTTCTTGCATTTCACCATTTTTATCCATATATTTTCTTCCTGATGCTAATCTAAATGTGGAAACCATTGTTCCTGAAGGAGTATATTTTGTTTCAGGATCTTTTGTTAATCTACCTACAAGAATAATTCTATTATACATTTACTTTCTCCTCTTGTTTTACAATCATAAATCTAAGAATGTTTGTGTTGAGTTTTAAAGTTTGTTTAAATTCTTTTAATTCAGTTTGAGGTATTTTAAAATAAAAAATTGTGTAAATACCCTCTGTAAATTTTTCAATCTGATATGCAAATTTTTTTCTTCCCCAAGGGAGTATATTAATAAACTCTCCCCCTTTATTCAAAATATAATCTTTAATTTTTTCCTCCTCCTTTTTAAGGTCTTCATCTTTAAGATTTGGTTTGAAAATCACCATCATCTCGTACTTTTTCATCATTACCTCCTTTGGCGTAACCGCTTTGCTCTTCTTGAGACAAAGCAGGAGATTCTTTCTTTTCCTCTTCTTTAATCTCTTCCTTCTCTTTAAATTCTACTCTTCTTACTTTACCAGAAACTCTTACTTCTTTCAAGTAAGAAAGAATTTTATATATTGGATAAGAAGAAAGTGTTGTGATTGATATAACAAAAATTAAATAAATTAAAAGAGAGGGAATTAGATTAAGAGGATTTTCAAACATAGTAGTTAAATTTCCTTTAAAAGAAAAGAAAAAGAGGTTAAAGAAAGTATATAGTACTGCAAAGAAAATTCCTGAAGTTACAGAAAGAATAGAATTAATAGAAATAAGTCCAAGTATAAAAGATGTAAGAGGTAATAAATAAATTGAATCTAGATGATAATAATAATTTAAGAAAAACCCTAAAAATAAAGAAATAAGAAGAATTAAAGAAACAAACGGATTTTCTATTTTAGCTCCTTTTTTTCCTTTTACATAAGAAAAAATAAATGAAATTATTGAAAATACTATTGGAACAAAAATTATGTTTAAATTTTCATAATTTAATTGAGGGAATATTTTATTTTTAAAAACAATTTGTGGTACACCATTTATGTATATTTCAATAATTTCTGTAATGTGTTTTGAAAACAAAGATATTGCTCCAACTAAAATTCCAGATAAAGGATTTTTTATGTAAAATCCTAAAATTACAAGAATCAATATGTAAGATAAAAATACTAGAGGAAATAAAGAACTCATCGATGGTAAATAAAAATATTTATCTATTGAATTTTTTGTCAATGTAAAGATGATACCAAAAATTATTGATAAAGTTAATCCATTAATTAATCTTTTCATAATTTTACTCCAATTTTCTTTAAAATTTTACTTATTAAACTTACCTCCTTTTTTCTCCCCTGAGAAGCAGAAAAAGAAAGATAAACAGCATAAATTATTATAAAAAATCCAGCATAAATATAAATAAATTTCCAAAGATAAAAAAATATCTTATTTAAAACATAATAAGATAAGGTTATTGAATAAAGATATTTAAAAAGAAATGAAAAGATAATCCATAAAGGAAGTGTTATAAGCCAATATCCAATAGATTGTTTAGCATGGAATCTCAAAAACTCATCTCTATCAATTTCTGAAACTAAAATAAAAATTCCAATTATTCCTAGAGTTAAATATGAGAGAGATGCTAAAAAATATTCAGACTCTTTCTCAAATCCACTATTTATACCCAAGGAAACTCAAAGCCTCCTTATTTTTTCTCCAATTTTTATAAATTTTTACCCAAAGTTCAAGATAAACTGGTCTTTCTAAAAATTTTTCAATATCCATTCTTGCCTCAGTTCCAATTTTTTTAATTAAATTTCCTTTAAAACCTATAACAATTTTTCTTTGACTCTCTTTTTCAACATAAATTGTAGCCCTAATATAAACTTTTCCATTTTCTCTTTCTTTAAATTCTTCAACAACAACAGTTGATGAATGTGGTACCTCTTCTTCTAAGTTTAACATGAGTTTTTCTTGAATTATTTCTTTTACAATATCAATTTCCATTGAATCAGTTAAAATTTCTGGATCATAAAGATATTCTCCTTCAGGAAGATAATTAAATATTTCATCTAAAAGTATATTTACATTTTCACCTGTTAAAGATGATATTGGAATTGTTTTATCCATTTTATCAAATTTTAAAAACCTTTCCATCGTTTTTTCTAATTTTTCTCTAAATAAATCAAGTTTATTAACAACTAAAAATTTTGGTTTATTATAATCTTTTATTCTCTCATAGACCAAAAGATCTTCTTCATCAACCTCTTTTGAACCATCAACAATCCACAAGATTATATCTCCATCATTTAAATTTTTTAATGCTTCATTTAACATATATCTTCCAAGCTCATGAATTGGATTATGAATTCCAGGAGAATCTATAAAAACAATTTGTCCCCTTTCTTCTGTATAAATTCCTTTTAATCTTTTTCTCGTTGTTTGAGGTTTTGGTGATATTGGGGCAATTTTTGTTCCTAAAATAAGATTTAAAAGAGTTGATTTTCCAGTGTTTGGTTTGCCTGATAGAACAACAATTCCACTTTTCATAACTAAAATATAACACATTTTGTAACAAATAATAAAATTTAATGTATATTAATTAGTGTGGAAATTCCTGATAAAGAAATTATTGAAAGAGTTAAGAGAGGTGAAAAGGAGATGTTTGGTGTTTTAATTGATAGATACTCAGACAGAATTTATTCATATTTTTTAAAACTAATTCAAGATAAAGATGAAGCTATGAGTTTAACTCAAGAGACATTTTATAAAGTTTTTAAAGGAATCAAAAATTTTGATACAAATAAAGATTTTTTTCCATATTTGATTAAAATTGCAAGAAATGAAGGAATAAATTTTTTAAATAAATATAAAAAAATTGAGAAAGTTGATTATAACGATACTTTGGATTATGAAAAAAAAGAAAGTTTTGATTTGAAAATTATTTTGGATGAAGGGATCAAAAAATTACCAAAAGAAGATAGAGAAATAATTCTTCTATTTTATATGGAAAATTTAAGTTATGAAGAGATTTCTAATATTTTAAATATATCAATTGATAATGTTAAAGTGAAACTTCATAGAGCAAAGGAGAAACTGAGAAAATTTTTAGAGGTGAAAGATGAGTTTTAATGATTTTGAAGAGATTTTAAAAAATTTATCAAAGTTAGAAAAGCTCTCAAATGAAGAAAAAGAAAAAATTTTTAAATACATTCTTAAAAAAGAGAGAAAAACAAATCTTATATTAATTTCAATATTAATATTTACATCTATTTTCCTAATTTTATTTATCCCATTTAAAACAAATTTATTTGATCCAGTTTATATTTTAATTGAAAATGAAAGCATAAAAAAACTTCAACTTAATTTAGAACTATATCTTTCAAATCCACTCATTTTAATTCAAATAATCTACTATCTTTTAGCAATTTTTATGATCGCTTTTCTTTTTGTTTTTATAAGGATTAAATTTTTCTTAAAAGGAGGAAATGGTGAATAATAAGATTTTTATAATTTTTATTCTTATCTTTTTGCTTCTACCAGGAACATTACTTGCTCAAGGAATTATTAAAGGAAAAGGAGATATTATAGTAAAACAAAATGAAGAGATAAGAGGAGATATAAGATTGGGCGAAGGAAATGTCACTGTTTATGGAAGAGTTTTAGGAAACATTATTGTTCTTAAAGGAAATATAAATTTAAAAAACTCTTCTTTTGTGAGAGGAGATATAATAACATATAATGGAAAAATTAATATAGATGATGGAGCAATAATTCTTGGAAGGAAAATTGAGTTTATAAGAGAAGGTGAAAGCGAAATAAATATACCTCAAATTTTTCTTTCAGGACAAGGTTTTTTATTGAAAATTGTAATAGCACTATTTATATTTTTAATTTCATTTATATTTAATGCATTTCTTAAAAATTTTGTATCTAAAACTTTTGCTTTTCTTAAAAATAATTTTCTTATAGTTCTTTTTACAGGAATTCTTTTATTTACCATATTTATTTATAACATTCCAAAAGAAGCACTTTTTCCTTTTGGGAAAATATTGTATTTATTGTATTTATTTTCAATAATAGTTTTTATTGCAATTGGAATTCCCTCAATTGTTAATTTTTTAGGTGAAAGTTTTTTGAAAATATTTAAAACTGAAATTGAAGACAATCTAATTAAAGATTTAGTTTTAAGTTTAATTGGAACCGCAATTATTTTAGTTTTTATTATTATTCCTATAATAGGTAATATTTTATTAGGTATAATTTGTTCTATATCATTTGGATTAACTTTCTTTTATTCTTTATATAAAATTTTTAAATCTCAATAATTTTTGGAAGATTTGTTAAATTTTGTGGTTTTTCATCTTTAATTACAACTATATCTTCAATTCTAATTCCAAATTTATTTTCAATATATATTCCAGGTTCAATTGTAACAACCATGTTTTCTTTGAGAACTGTCTCATCTCTTGGATTTAGAGCTGGTTTTTCATGAATCTCAAGACCAACTCCATGCCCTAATCCATGACCAAAATATTTACCATATCCCATATTATTAATATAATTTCTGCTTTCAGCATCAATTTCATTTGCTTTAATATTACTTTTTATATTTTCAATTCCCAATCTTTGAGCATCAAAAACAACTTGGAATGCTTTCATAAATTCATCGGATTGTTTTCCAAAAAATATTGTCCTTGTGCAATCTGAATGGTAACCTTCAAATATTGTACCAAAATCAAAAATAATAGATTCACCATTTTTTAGTTTTCTTAATGATGGTTTTCCATGTGGAAGGGCTCCTCTTTCTCCAAAAAGAATAATTGTATCAAAGCCATTTTTTTCTCCGCCAAAAATTTTCATCTGATATTCAAGTTCAATTTGAAGGTCTCTTTCACTAACATTCTCTTTTATTAATTCAACTGTTTTTAAAAATGCTTTTTCAGAAATCTCTTCTGCTTTCTTTATTTTTTCTATTTCTTCTTCACTTTTTATAATTCTTAAATTTTCAACAATTTCTTTATAGATTAAAACATTCTCTTTTCCAAAACTATTTATAATTTTTTCATAAAAATTATAAATCACTTTGTCTTCAAGACCTATTTTTTCAATTTTAAATTCTTTTTTCAAAAAATCTTCAATCGGAGGTTTATACTCAATCACATTAATATTTTTATAAACTTCTTCTTTTGCTTGTACTGTAAATCTAGAATCAACGATAAGATTCATAGAGTTTGAATCTATAAGAAGAAAACCCTCTTCACCACTAAAATTTGTTAAATATCTAATGTTTTCTATTTTAGTTACTAAAAAATGAGTTAATCCATCAGGTATTATAAAATTCATGGTTTAAAAGGATTCTCCTTTCCTATCTCTTCGGTTTTTGTTTCAAGAGAAGGAATCGAGAGACTCCTTTTTTCAATTTCATCTTTGATAGGATCTATATTCAAATTTTTTAAAACTTGTTGAAGTGCCCCAGTTTGAGTTTGTGTTGGAGGTGGTGTTGATGGAGGTTTTAAATAGAGAAAATAAAAAAGAGCACCTGCTATTATCATTAAAATTATAAATAGAACAAGAAGTAAATTTTCTCTCTTTCTCTGTTCCTCGCTCTTTTTTGGTGCTACTTTTTTTGTTTTATTTGGAGAAATTTCTTTTTTAGCCATTTAAGGCTCCTTTGCACTCATAAAATATGCTTCGAAATTATAAGTTTGTAACGCTTCAACTTCTTTTGTCATTATTCTTGGAGAACTTACTGAAATTTTTCTTATAACTAAAATTCTTGGAAAGTTTTCTAATCTTGTCAAAAGTTTCATAAATTTATCATATGTTGTTGTGACAGAAAAAGTAACTTTCATTTCATAATAATCTTCCCTAGTCATAAGTCTTGTGCTCTGAATTCCTCCTGCTTGTGTTTGTGCTCCACCAACAAAATTTATATTATCAAATTTTATTCCTTCTTCTTTTTCAACCTGCTGAATTTGAGTTAAAAGTCTTGGTAAATCCTCACCTAATGGTAAAACACCTCTTAATAATTCTAAATCTTTATAATTTTCATCAATGAGTTCTCTTATTTTTGCTTCATTTTTTTTAATATTTGTTAACTCTTCAAGTTTAATATTAGCTTCATTTATTTTATTATTTAATTCCTTAACTTTTTCAATTTGCGGTTTAAGAAGATACATGTAATAGAAGACTCCCATAAGAACAAGAAGAATTATTAATACAATGTATTTTTGAGCTGCCCCTTTCATTTCCCTCCTCCAGTTTGAATAATACCAATAAGAGTAAAACTAACTTTTGACTCTCCTGTTTGAGTAACCTCTTGTCTTGAAAAATTAGAGAGGTAAACATTTGTTATTGCTTTTGAATCTTTAAGATAATTAATTAATCTTCCAAGATTATAAAAATCAGAAGTTTCACCTACAATTCTTACTACTTTTGTATCTAAATCGATATCTATACTTGTTATATATGCATATTTTGGAAATTCAGAAGAGAGTGTTTTAAAAAAATCAGAAAATTTGAAAGAAAATATTAGTATTTCTGTTAATGCACAAATAATAAAAATTAGTTTAAAAG
>JAOAHY010000012.1 GCA_026414995.1 Caldisericia bacterium
AGGTAGGTGTACGAGAACGTGCGCCTGGATCACCTCCTTTCTAGGGAGCCATTTCTTTGGGTATAAGCAAGTACTGCTTAGTTTTGAGGGTATTAACCCTCTTTTTATTCTGTACCTTGAAAATTAGTGATTTGATTCTGATCTCTCAACTTACCTAAGTCAAGGAAGTAAGGGCGTACGGTGGATGCCTTGGCACAGGAGGCCGATGAAGGGCGCAGCAAGCCTGCGATAGGCTCCGGGGAGCTGCAAGCAAGCGTTGATCCGGAGATTCCCGAATGGGGTAACCCGATATTCCTGATAAGGGAATATCATCTCTACCTGAATTCATATGGTAGAGAGGGCAAGCAGGGGAAGTGAAACATCTCAGTACCCTGAGGAAAAGAAAGAAAACTCGATTCCCTGAGTAGCGGCGAGCGAAAAGGGAAGAGCCCAAACCAATCAGGTGTTAAAGCCTTGGGGCGTTGCCTGATTGGGGTTGTAGGAGTGGCTTTTTAGAGAGCCCAAGCTCTCTAAGGAAGTTACAAAAGAATTGCTTAGCTGAATAACTTGGGAAAGTTAGCCATAGAGGGTGAAAGCCCCGTAGGCAAAAAGCAATTCTCTTCCTAAGCCACATCCTGAGTACCACGGGACCCGTGAAATCCTGTGGGAAGCAGGGAGGACCACCTCCCAAGGCTAAATACCTCCGTGACCGATAGTGAACATAGTACCGTGAGGGAAAGGTGAAAAGAACCCCGGAAGGGGAGTGAAATAGAACCTGAAACCGTATGCCTACAAACCGTGGGAGGACTATGTCAAGATTATCTTGACAGTCTGACCACGTGCCTATTGAAGAATGAGCCAGCGAGTTACTGACTACGGCGAGGTTAAGGACGATAGTCCGAAGCCGAAGCGAAAGCGAGTCTGAATAGGGCGCTTAGTCGTAGTCAGTAGACCCGAAGCCGGGTGACCTACCCATGGCCAGGTTGAAGTGGGATTAAACTCCCATGGAGGACCGAACCAGTCAGGGGTGAAATCCTGTTGGATGAGCTGTGGGTAGAGGAGAAATTCCAACCGAACCCGGGGATAGCTGGTTCTCCCCGAAATGCATTTAGGTGCAGCCCCAGGTTAAATGAAGAGTGGGGGTAGAGCACTGGATGGGCTAGGGGCCCTTTGGGCTACCGAACCCAACCAAACTCCGAATACCACTCTTTCTTATCCTGGGAGTGAGAAAGCGGGGGAAAAGCTCCGTTTTCGAGAGGGTAACAGCCCAGATCACCCGCTAAGGTCCCTAATGGAAGCTAAGTGTTTTTGATAAGGAAGTGGGGCTACTTAGACAGCTAGGAGGTTGGCTTAGAAGCAGCCATCCTTTAAAGAGTGCGTAACAGCTCACTAGTCGAGTGGCCCTGCGCCGAAAATGTACGGGACTAAGCTTCCAACCGAAGCGGTGGATCAGGATAAAAATCTTTAAAGATTTTTATCCTGATGGTAGGGGAGCGTTCCTACTGCGGTGAAGGTACACCGTAAGGAGTACTGGAGCGGTAGGAAGTGAGAATGCTGGCTTGAGTAACGAAAAGAAGGATGAGAATTCCTTCCGCCGTAAGTCTAAGGTTTCCTGGGGAAGGTTCGTCCACCCAGGGTTAGTCGGTCCTAAGTTGAGGCCGAAAGGCGTAGACGATGGGCAGCCGGTTAATATTCCGGCACCACCTAATCTTCGTAAAAAGCGAAGGGGTAGTCGAGAAGGATAGGTCTGCAGGGTGATGGAATACCCTGTCCAAACCCGTAGGTGGCATCTCTAGGCAAATCCGGAGATGCGTTAACACCGAGAGGTGATGGGGAGTCACTGGGTAACCAGTGATGAAGTGACTGATTCCATGCTCGCTAGAAAAACCTCGTAGCATTGAAGATTAGGTGACCGTACCGCAAACCAACACAGGTAGACTGGGATAAATGTCCCAAGGCGCGCGGAAGAACTCTCGTCAAGGAACTCGGCAATCTAACCCCGTACCTACGGAAGAAGGGGTGCTCTCCTTGGTGTAAGTAATTACTACTGAAGCTAAGGAGAGTCGCAGGTAATCGGCTCGGGCGACTGTTTAACAAAAACACAGGTCTCTGCCAAGCCGTAAGGCTAGGTATAGGGGCTGTGGCCTGCCCAGTGCCGGAAGGTTATGGGGAGGGGTTAGCCTACCTTGTGTAGGCGAAGCTCCGAACTTAAGCCCCGGTGAACGGCGGCCGTAACTATAACG
Source organism: Caldisericia bacterium (assembly GCA_026414995.1). Lineage (NCBI taxonomy): Bacteria > Pseudomonadati > Caldisericota > Caldisericia > Caldisericia bacterium. The sequence continues at coordinate 2,223 of JAOAHY010000012.1, forward strand.
GTCCTATGGTAGCGAAATACCTTGTCGGGTAAGTTCCGACGCGCATGAAAGGTGTAACGACCTGAGCGCTGTCTCGACGAGAGATCCGGTGAAATAGCAATGCCCGTGCAGATGCGGGCTACCTGCAGCAGGACGGAAAGACCCCGTGGAGCTTTACTACAACTTGGCATTGGATTCTGGCACATTATGTATAGGATAGGTGGGAGGCTGTGAAGCAAGGGCGCCAGCTCTTGTGGAGCCAACCTTGGAATACCACCCTTAATGTGTTAGAATTCTAACTCTCAACCCTGACCGGGTGAGAGGACAGTGTCAGGCGGGTAGTTTGACTGGGGCGGTCGCCTCCTAAAAAGTAACGGAGGCGCCCAAAGGTACCCTCAACGCGGTTGGAAATCGCGTGTAGAGTGCAAAGGCATAAGGGTGCCTTACTGCATAGACCGACAGGTCGAACAGTCACGAAAGTGGGGCTTAGTGATCCGGTGGTTGCGCGTGGAAGCGCCATCGCTCAACGGATAAAAGTTACCCCGGGGATAACAGGCTGATCTCTCCCGAGAGTCCACATCGACGGGGAGGATTGGCACCTCGATGTCGGCTCATCGCATCCTGGGGCTGGAGAAGGTCCCAAGGGTTGGGCTGTTCGCCCATTAAAGCGGTACGCGAGCTGGGTTCAGAACGTCGTGAGACAGTTCGGACCTAATCCGCTGCAGGCGTTGGAGATTTGAGGGGGTACACCCTTAGTACGAGAGGACCAGGGTGTGGGAACCTCTGGTTTACCGGCTGTCCCGCCAGGGGCAGGCGCCGGGTAGCTATGTTCCTACGGGATAAGCGCTGAAAGCATCTAAGCGCGAAGCCCACCCCAAGATAACACCTCCCATCCTCTGCAAAGAGGAGTAAGGTCCCTGGAAGACTACCAGGTTGATAGGCCCGAGGTGTAAGTGTGGTAACACACTTAGCTGACGGGTACTAATAGACCGAGGACTTGACTTAGGCTAAGTTGAGAGATCAGTATCAAATTACTAATTTTCGTTATTATTCATGGGCTCTGGTGATTAAAGCGAAGGGGAAACACCCGGCTCCATTCCGAACCCGGAAGTTAAGCCCTTCAGCGCCGATGGTACTGAGGAGGGAAACCCCTCGGGAGAGTAGGTCATCGCCAGGGCCCTTTTTATTTTTATGCTAATATAAATATGTATGAATAAAGATTATATAATAAAAAACATTGAAAAAATTTTTAATGAAATTCCAAATTATGTTAATGTCGTTGCAGTTATAAAAAATAGAAATATAGAAGAAATTGATTTAGCAATAAAAGGTGGTATTAAAATATTAGGAATAAATTATGTTAAAGATGGTTTAAATATTTATAATTTTTTTAAAAATAAAACAGAATTTCATCTTATAGGCCATCTTCAATCAAATAAAATATCTAAAGCTATAAAAATATTTGATAAAATTCAAACAATAGATTCTATAGAGCTATCTTATGAAATTAATGAAAAATTAAAAAAAGAAGATAAAATTTTACCTATTTTTATTGAGATTAACATTGCAAAAGAAAAGAGTAAGTTTGGTATAAATCCAGAATATATATATGAATTTTCAGAAAAGTTATCAAATTTTGATAACTTGGTTATAGAAGGTTTAATGACAATGGGTCCAAATGTACCTGATAAAGAGATTATTAGAAAATATTTTAAAGAAACAAGAATTATATTTGAAAATTTAAAAAAATTAAATTATAAAAATTTTAATTTAAAATATTTATCAATGGGGATGTCAGATTCTTATAGAATTGCAATTGAAGAAGGATCAAATATGATAAGAATTGGAAGAAAAATATTTGAAAAAAATGAATAAAATTATGTTAAACTTAAATGGAACAAAGATGATTAAATTTATTCTAAATAATTTAGGAGGAGTTAATGAAAAAAAGTTTGTTTTGTTTAGTGATAATAATTTTAATTTCACCTTTATTTATTGGTTTAAAATTCCAAAATCCTAAAATTTATATTGAACCACAAAATATGAGTGTTATCTCAGGAGGTTTTGGAAGTTTTGATATAAGAATTAGCAATATAACAGATCTTTATGGCGCATCTTTTGATATAAATATTCCACTTTCAAATTTAATTGTTGAAGATACATATATAAGTGATTCAAAAGATAATGAAACAAATATTTTAGTAAAAGATAAAAGAAATATAGTTTTATTAAAAGCAGTTAAACAAAATGAGAACAGAATAATTATAGGTATATCAAGAATTGGTCAAATTAATGGAATTACAGGTTCGGGGCTTCTATTGAATGTTAAAGTAAAAGGGGGAAATGTAGGTGTTTATGATATAACATTAAACAATATTTACCTTTTTGATTCTAAAATGAGACAAATTCAAGTTGATACTATAGATGCAAAAACAAAAATAACTGTTTATCCAGTAGATTCAACACCACCAACAATAAAATTTATAAAAACACCCCCACAAGAAACAAATCAAACTTTAAGTATAGAATTTCAATGGGAGGGTAGTGACGATAAAACTCTTCCTGAAAATTTAATATATTCATATAAGTTAGATGATTCTCCTTGGAGTGATTGGAAAAAAATAACAAAATTTTTAACACCCAATTTAAAAGAAGGTGACCACACTTTTTCTGTAAAAGCAAAAGATGAAGCAAACAATGAATCAAATATAATTACATATACTTTTAAAATTGATATAACACCACCTATACTTGAAATATCATCTCCTTTATCGAATATTGAAGTTTTAGAAAAAATATTAGAAATTAAAGGAAAAACTGAGCCAGGTATTACTGTTAAATCAAAAGATATTTCTGTAATTTCTGATCAACAAACAGGTGATTTTAAAATTTCATATACTTTAAATGAAGGTGAAAATAAAATAGAAGTTAAAGCAATTGATAAAGCCGGAAATGAAACAATCAAAACATTAATAATTAGATATAAGGCAAGAACTATTATTAGACTCCAAATTGGAAATCTTATGGCAGTTTTAAATGATAAAACAATAATTCTTGAATTAGCTCCTTTTATAGAAAATGGAAGAACATTAGTTCCACTAAGATTTATTGCTGAATCATTTGGCGCTAAAGTAAATTGGGAACCAAAAGAACAAAAGATTACTATAACCCTTGAAACCAAAACCATAACTCTTTGGGTTGGGAAAAAGGAAGCTCTTGTAAACAATCAAAGATATTATCTTGAGGTACCTCCAAAAGTTATTGAGATTCCTGAAATTGGTGGTGGAAGAACTGTTGTTCCACTTCGTTTTGTTTCTGAAGCATTAGGTGCAAAAGTTGATTGGGATCCTGATTTACAAATAATAACAATTACATATCCAGGATATTAATTAGGAGGAGAAATGAAAAATAAATTATTATTAAACCTTTTTATTTTAATTTTATTTTTTGGTTTAACAAACATTAATGTTTACGGAAATTTAAAACAAACATCTTCTTGGACAACTTTTATGAAAGATTCAAGGCATACTGGTTTAGCAGATATAGAAATAGATCCTAATAAATTACCAAAAACAGACGATCCGGTTGCTAAAAGTGAATTATCTACTAATTCGAAATCTTCACCAATTGTAGCAAATGGTTTTGTATATGTTGGAGACGCTTCAGGTAAAATATATGCATTCAGTATAAATGATGCAAAAAATGTTATTGTTTCTGGTGGTAATTGGCAACCAAAATGGACTTATCAAACCCCTAATATTATTAACGGTTCACCTCTTTATTATAATGGAAAAATTTATGTTTGCTCAGGTGGTGATGTTAATAAAACAAGTGGTATTTATGCTATAAATGCTTTAACAGGTCAAAAAATTTGGGAGTTTTCAGATTTAAACCAACCTACAATTTTTAGAGGGCAAGCAGAGGGATCTCCTATAGTTGCTGAAAATAGAATTATTTTTGCAACAAATGGGATTGAATCATATGTATATGCATTAGACCCAGAAACAGGAGGTCTTATTTGGAGATTTCCTCTTTCAAACCATGGAGTAAAAGGATCACCATGCTTTCTTGGAGGTTCAGTTTATGTTTTAACTTTTGATGGTTTTATATACGCAATAGATATATTAAGTGGTTCTTCACCCATTTCACCATATAAACCAACAGGTATATCAGCATTCCAAAATTATTCATCAATTTCAACTGATGGAAATTATCTTTATATACCTGTAAAATCTCAATACTCCTTTGAAAATGGTAAAATAGTTTTTCTAACAACACTTCTCTCATTTGTTAGAGAGTTTTCTACTAATAGTCATTTTTCAGCAACTGCAGCTATTGGTGATGATTCAATTTATATTGGTGATGAACTTGGTAGATTTTATTCGATTGAAAAAACTACAGGTACTATAAGGGGTGGTTTTCCTTTTCAAACAGGTGGAAAAATAGAGAGTTCAGCTGCAATTTCAGGAAATTATATTTATTTTGGTTCAAACGACAAAAAAATTTATGGATTAAACAGAAGAACTGGTCAAAAATTATGGGAATATGAAACTCAAGGTGAAATTCAATCATCACCAGCAATCGCAGAAGGTGGTTTATTTTTTGTGTCGCAAGATCATTATTTATATGCATTTTTTGAAAATGATTTTGATATAAATATATCTCCTGATAGTCAAGTAACATATGTTGGAGGTGAAGTTACTTTTTCTATTAATATTTTACCTTTTAGCAATTTCTCTGGTAGCGTAGAATTATTTCTTGAAAATGCACCATCTAATTTAATTTATAAATTTGAACCTAAAGTACTAACAGATCAAGTTAAAAGTTCAACATTAAAAATAAATATTCCTGAAGGTGTTAATGCTGGAACTTATAATATGAAAATTGTAGCTAGAAGCTTAATTTCTAGAAGATCAAAAAATATAAGACTATCAGTTAATGTTCAACCATATTTTTCATTAAATGTTAATCCTGAAAAAGGAGAGGTATTTATAGGTGATGATGAATTTATTTTTAATGTATCTTTCTCTGCATATGGTGGATTTACAGATACTATTTCATTATCAATAGAGAATCCACCTTCTGGAATTCAATATGAATTTAATCCTCAAACAATATCTATATCAAACCCTAATTCTAAACTTACTGTTAGAGCTATATTGGCAACAATTCCCCAATCATACACTTTAAGAATAAAAGGTATAAGTGGCTCAATAATAAGAACAAAAGATGTGACTTTAATTGTAAAGCCACAAGTAGAAGGTTCGTTTGTGATTAATGTTTCAAATGTTTTAAATAATATTTATCAAGGTGAAACAGGTATTTTTAGAATATCTCTTGATGGAATAGGTGGTTTTAATACAAAAGTTAAATTGATTTTATTAAATCCCCCACCCAATAGTGAAGTTAGATTTTCTCCACAGGAGATATTTCCTGGTCAAACATCTACTTTAACAATTACAACATCAGATACAACACCTGCTAATTCATATTTATTGACACTTGTTGGTAGAGGTGGAGGTAAAAGTTTTACTATAACCATTAATTTAACAGTATTAGTAAAACCAACAGGTGATTTTAAAATTGAAATTGAACCCCCATTTGAGAGAAATGTTACTAAAGGAGGCACTTTATTTTATATAGTTAAAGTAAAAAGAGATAATATTTTTAAAGATAATGTCAATCTTAAACTAGAAATTCAAGACATATCAATGCCACAAGGATTAACTTATAGTTTTTCACCAGAAACAATTCCTTATGTAATTGATACTTCTTATCTTAAAATAGAATTTCCAAATAATATAAATTCAGGAACTTATAAATTTGTGATTAAGGGTGAAAGTGGGAGTAAAATTAGAGTTCAAAATATAATTGTCTCTGTTTATGATCAAGGAGATACAAATATTTCTTTATTGCCATCACAGATTAATGTAACAAACGGCGAACAATTTAATGTTGATATAAATATAAACAATGTTACAAATCTAGTATCACTAAATTTGTATATTATTTTTGATCCCTCTCTAATTCAGGTTGAAGAAATTAAATTAGGAAATTTCTTATCAAGTGATAATATTACTCCTATTTTTTCATATAAAATTTATAATCTTGAAGGTTATTTGATTTTACAAGGCGTTAGACCTCAAATAAAAGGTGTTAGTGGAAATGGTACTCTTTTTACAATAACATTTAGAAGTATAAAAGAAGGGGATCTCAATTTAAAAATAGCAAATTTAAATTTATATAACACAATACCTAATTATATTCCATGTAAAGTATATACTAATAATATAAAAATATCAGCATCAGGTGGAGTAAAAGGTGATGTTAATGGAGATAAAATAGTTAATGGTTTAGATTTAATACTTCTAATGCAAGCTTTTGGTTCAACTCCAAAAGATCAAAATTGGAATCAGAATTGCGATTTTAATGGTGATTTAATTATTAATGGAATAGATTTAATAATCTTAGCCCAAAATTGGGGAAAAGTAATACCATAAAAATTATTGATTTTTTTAAAAAATATATTAAATTTTAATTAAAAATATTTTTAAAAATAGGAGGTTAAAATGTCACCAAAAAAAGCAACAAAAAAGACAACAGCAAAAAAAGTTGAATCTAAAGCTAAGGAAACAAAAAAGGTAGAAAAAACTGAAAAAAAAGCAACAAAAAGGAGTGGGTGCGGGAGTAAAAAGAAAGAAAGTTAAAATAAATTAAAAACTTAAAAATTTAACATATTAAATTATTTTTTCACTATAATTTTATTTATATTATTAATATTTTTATTTATGTTATACTTATTTTGGTATATATGGGTTTTATAAAGAATTTGATAGATAAAGAATTAAATGAGAATCAAAAAGAAGCTGTTCTTCATACCGAAGGTCCACTTCTTGTTTTCGCGGGTGCAGGAAGTGGTAAAACAAAAACTCTAACATTTAGAGTTGCGTATTTAATTGAAGAGTTAAAAATAAATTCTAAAAATATTTTAGCAGTAACATTTACTAATAAAGCAGCCGAGGAGATGAAAGATAGAATAAAATTACTTCTAAATAGGAATATAGATTTTATGTGGATAGGAACATTTCATTCTATTTGCGCAAGAATTTTAAGAGATGAAATACATAATTTAGGATATAACAAAAACTTTTCTATAATTGATGAAGATGATTCAGTAAAAATTATAGAAGAATCAATAAAATTTTTAGATTTATCTAAAAATTATTTTATTCCTCAAGATATTTTTTCAAAAATTTCTTTTATAAAATCAAGAGGATTTTTTGTTGATGATTTTAAACCAAAAGATGCATATGAAGATATATTAAAAAAAATTTTTTTAAGATATGAAGAAATAAAAAAGTTTGGTAATATGCTAGATTTCGATGATTTAATTAATTTTGTAACTAGACTTCTTAATACTAATGATGTTATTGCAAGGGTGTATTCTGAAAAGTTTAAATTTATTCTTGTAGATGAATATCAAGATATAAATCCCTCACAGCATAAACTTTTAAAAGCATTAACAAAATATAATAAAAACATTTTTGTTGTAGGAGATGATGATCAAAGTATTTACAAATTTAGAGGTTCAAGTTCAGAACTTATGCTTTCATTTAAATATGATTTTGAAGAAGTTAAAGTTGTTTATCTTACAGAAAATTATAGGAGTAGAGAATTAATTGTAAATGCTGCGAAAGAGTTAATTTCAAACAATAAAAAAAGAGAAGAAAAACCTCTTTTTGCTATAAAAGAGGGTGGAAACAAAATTAAACTATATTCAGCTTTAAACGAAATAGATGAAGCTAGGTTTGTAGTTAATAAAATAGAAGAATTAATAAATTTAGGGGTTAAGCCAAATGAAATTGCAATATTATATAGAACCAATGCTCAATCTAGAAATTTTGAAGACTTTTTAATTCTTAAAAATATTCCTTATAGATTAGTTGGTGGTATAAAATTTTATCAAAGAAAGGAAATTAAGGATATTATTTCCTATTTTAGGATTATTTTAAATGATAGAGATTTTTTATCTCTTGAAAGAGTTTTCAATTATCCAAAGATTGGTATAGGTGAAAAGACATTTGAAAAAATAAAAGATTATTTAGAAAAAGGATTTTCTTTAGAAGAGACTTTGGAAGAAATAATTTCATATATGAAAAATAAAAAAATTGAAGAGGGTTTAAGAAAGTTTCTTTTAAATTATAGAAATTGGAAAGAGAATAAAGATGATATATTCAATTTAATAGATTCAATACTTAAAGATACTAATTTTCTTGATGAGCTTGATGATGAACGAAAAGAGAATATTTATGAATTTTTAAATATAATTAAAGAATTTTATGAAAGAACACAAAGCAAAAATCTCGAAGATTTCCTTCAATATATTTCATTAATAAGTGATGTTGACACTATTGATGCCTCTGAAAAAATAACATTAATGACGGTACATTCTGCAAAAGGACTTGAATTTCAAATAGTTTTTATTGTTGGTTTAGAAGATGGCCTATTCCCTCATTTTAAGTCACTTCTTTCAAAAGATGATATTGAAGAAGAAAGAAGGCTTCTTTATGTCGCAATGACTAGAGCAAAGGAAGATTTATATTTTACTTATAGTTTAAGGAGAACAAGAAGAGGAATTCCAGATTTTCCTGAAATTTCTAGATTTATAAAAGAGATACCCTCTAAATACTTTGAGAATTTATGTGAAATTGTTGAAGATAAAGAAAATTTAACTAATTTTATTGATAATAAAACAAACCACGATTTTAAAATTAATAAAAATGAAGTCATTTATCATGAAGAGTTTGGATACGGTAAAGTATTAGATTTTGTTAATGATAATATAAATCCATATATTATTGTTGATTTTGGAGATGGCGATATTAAAAAACTTTCAATTAAATATTCAAAAATAAAAAGAGGTGAATGATGAATGAATTAGGGTTAATTCATTGCTACACTGGAGATGGTAAAGGTAAAACAACTTCAAGTATAGGAGTTATAATTAGAGCACTTGGACATCATTATAAAGTCGGTTTTATACAGTTTTTAAAGGGAATTAGTTATTATGGAGAGTTATTTTTTTTATATAATCTATATCCATATGTGATTTTTTATCATTTTGGAAGAGACTGTCCAAAGTCTTCTATGATTAAACAAGGGTTTGAAAAATGTGATGCATCATGTAAATATTGTTTTATAGATTTTAAAAATCCAAGTGAAGAAGATTTAAAATATGTAAGAATTGCATTTGAAAAAGCAAAAGAAATTTCAAAGGATGTAGATATTCTTGTTCTTGATGAAATAAATCTCGTATTAAAATATAATATGTTATCTATGAATGAATTTTTAGATTTTGTAAAAAACAAACCTGAAAAATTAGAGCTTATATTAACTGGAAGAGATGCTCCAAATGAAATTATTGAAATTAGTGATTATGTTACCGAATTCAAAATGATAAAACACCCATATAACAAAGGTATACTAGGTAGAAGAGGAATAGAGTATTAATATTATGATAATTGCTGTTGACGGACCTTCTGCTTCAGGCAAGACAAGATTAGGAAAAAATTTATCTAATATCTTAGGAATCAAATTTATCGATTCTGGAAGATTATATAGAATTGTTGCCTATCTATTTAAATCAGAAAATGGTAATTTAAAAAAATTTTTAAGATCTAAGAATTGGGCTGAGATTTTCAACAAATTCGATGATTCAATAGATCTTTATTCACCAGAGGTTTCAGATATAAGTTCAAAAATTTCTACAAATAGATGTGTGAGGAAAATAGTTAATAATTATTTAAGAAATATTGCAAAATATGAAAGTTTGGTTATAGCTGGAAGGGATATTGGAACTGTTGTTTTTAAAAATGCAGACTTAAAAATATTTTTAACTGCTGATGAAGAAGAGAGAAAAAAAAGAAGAATCAAACAACTCCTTGAGAAAGGTTTCTCTCCTGATAAAATTGAAGAAGAACTTTCAAAAAGAGACATTAGAGATAGTTCTAGAAAATTATCACCTTTAAAACCTGCTAAAGATGCAATTATAATTGATAATACAAATTTATTAAAAGAAGAAACACTAAATATTGTTTTAAATGAATTAAAAAAGAGAGGTTTATTATGAAAAGTCTATTTAGAAAGTTAATTTATCTTTTACTATATCTAGTTGCATTTCTATTATTTAAAACATTCTTTTTCTTTAAAGTATATGGCAAGGAAAATGAACTTAATGGAGGTGGTATAATTTTCGTTGCAAATCATAATTCATGGTTTGATTTTCTAATTATGGCAATATCTCTTAAACCAAACAAATTTATTCATTTTTTAGCAAAAGAAGAGGTTTTTAAAGGATTTCTTAAATATTTTTTAAATTTTATGGAAATAATTCCTGTTAAAAGAGATAAACTTGACAGAAATGTTATTAAACTAGGTATGTATTACTTGACCAAAAATGAAAATTTAGGAATTTTTCCAGAAGCAACTAGAAGTCCAGATGGAAAATTCCAAGTCGACAACTTTCATTCAGGAGCGAATTTTTTCTCTTTGAAAAATAAATCTCCTATTCAAATGATTTTAATTAAAGGAAGTTTTAAAGCCTTTCCAAGAGGAAGTAAATTTCCAAAACTTTTTACAAGTATTAGAAGTAAAATTTATCCACCTATTTACCCAGATAAATATATAAATAGAGAATTTAATGTCGAAACTCTTAATGAATATACTGATGAACTTAAAAATCTATTTATTGAAAGATTGAAAGAGGATTTTTAAATATGGAAATTATTGAAAGTAAATATTTAGGTTTTTGTAGTGGTGTAAAAAGAGCTTATAAATTGGTCAAAGAAAAGTTAAATAAAGGAACGAAAGTTTATATAAATAAAGAACTTGTTCATAATAAGGATGTTAATATTGAACTAGAAAAAGAAGGTCTTATTATTTCAAAAAATATTGAAGAAATTCCAGATAATAGCATATATACAGTACCTGCCCATGGATTAAGTTTAGATGATTTTAAGATTGCCAATAATAAAAATTTAATAATAATTGATGCTACTTGTCCTTTTGTAATAAAATCATTAAAAATTGGAAAAAAAGTACTTCAAGAAGGAAAATATTTGTTTATAGTTGGAGAAAAAACCCATCAAGAAATAATTTTTTTATATTCCAACTTAAAAGGAGAAAGGACTTTTGTTATAGATGAAAATGATGAAATACCTTATATAAATGGAAAAGTTGGAGTTATAATTCAATCTACAAAAAGTGAAGAATATTATGAACATATGAAAAATAAAATAAAAGCAAAAGTTAAGGATGTTGTCTTCTACAATACAATCTGTAAAGAAAGCCAAAAAAGGCAAATGGAGGTTAAAGAATTAGCAAAAAAAGTAGATATTCTTCTTGTAATTGGTGGCAAAAATTCATCTAATACTAAAAGATTATACGAAATAGGAAAAAAATTTGTTAAAACATATCACATTGAAAATGAAAATGAAATTGAGAGACAATGGTTTATTGATGTAAAAAGGGTTGGAATTATTTCTGGAACTTCAACACCTAATTTCATTATAGAGAAGGTAAAAGAAAAATGTTTAAAATTGCAATAGTTGGAAGACCTAACACTGGTAAATCTACCTTATTTAATACTTTAATTAAAAAAAGTAAGGCAGTAACCTATGAATTACCTGGAACAACAAGAGACTATATTTATGGGGAAGGAATAATAAATGGTAAAAAAGTTTCATTTTTAGATACAGGTGGAATTTCATTTAATGAAAAGACTGAGATTGGCGAAAAAATTAGAATGCAAGTAGAAATTGCAATTGAAATTAGTGATCTTGTAATATTTCTTATTGATGGAAGTATAAAGACAGTAACTGACGAAGATAGAAAAATTTCTAAAATTTTACATAGAAAGAATAAAGAAACCATTCTTGTTTTAAATAAATGTGATTTAAATGAAGCTTGTGATGATTCATATTTATATTTAGAGCTTGGTTTTGGAGAACCAATAAAAATTTCTGCTATTAAAAAAATAGGAATTGATGCACTTATAGATAAAATAAATGAAAAGATAAAATTCGAGGAAAAAGAGGAAATAAAAATTTTAAAGGATATTCCTAAAATTTCAATTATTGGAAAACCAAATGTTGGGAAATCAACGCTTTTAAATGCAATTGCGAATTTTGAAAGATCTATTGTTTCAAATGAACCTGGAACAACTAGAGATATAGTAGAACATTTAGTAAATTATAAATCAAAAGATTATATTTTTCTTGATACTCCTGGTATTAGAAAGGGTATTTTAAAAGATTTAGATTTTTATGTATCATTAAGAGCAATAAATGCAATAAAAGAGAGTGATATAGTTCTTTTTATTATTTCTTGTGAAGATGTTTCTAGAACCGATGAACATCTAATGAGTTTAATTTTAAAAAATAAAAAATCAGGAATTCTTGTTATGAATAAACTTGATAAATTAGACATAAAGAAATTAAATAATTTCCTTAATGAAGTTGCATATCGATTAAATGAAATTCTTTTTTACCCTCAAGTAATGATCTCAGCATTAAAAAAAGAAAACATAGAAATGGTTTTTAAATTAATAGATGTTGTTTTTAAAAACATAAAAAAAGAGTTAAAACAAAATGAAATAAAAGATATGATTTTTGAACTTATCATAAATCATCCACCACCAAGAAAAGGAAAAAAATTATTAAAAATTTACGATGTTCTTATAAAAAATAATAATATAAAAGAAATTTATTTAATTGTAAATGATAAAGATTTTTTAAAGAAAGATTATATAAGATATCTAGAAGATAGAATTAGAAATAAATATGATTTAAAAGGAGTTTTTATTGATTTTATAATTAAAGAAAAAAGGAAGGCAAAAGAAAAATGAAAATTGGAATTTTAGGTGGTGGAGGCTGGGGAACATCTCTAGGATTACATTTATATAGAAAAAAGTTTGATATTATAACATGGTTCCATTCAGAAGAAACTCTTAAAGTAATCAAAGAGACAAGAGAAAACATATTTTATTTACCTGGTTTTATTATCCCAAATGAAATTGAATTAACAAATTATTTAGAAGAAGTAATAGAGAATACTGATATTATTTTTATTGTTATTCCTTCACAATATGTAAGAGAAGTTATTATGAAAATAGATAAGAATAAAATTAGGAACAAAATTTTTCTTATAGCATCTAAAGGAATAGAGATGAAAACTGGAAAAAGAATGAGCGAAGTATTAGAAGAAGTTTTAGAAACCAAAAATTATGCTATTCTTTCTGGACCAAATTTTTCAAAGGAAGTTGCTCTAAGAATACCAACATCAACAGTTGTAGCATCAAAAGATGAAAATTTGTGTTTGATATTTCAAAACCTCTTGACAAATGAGTATTTTAGAGTATATACTTCAAGAGATAGCATTGGAGTTGAGATTGGAGGGAGTTTGAAAAATGTTCTTGCAATTGCATCCGGTATATCTGACGGATTAGGCTTTGGAGTTAATACAAAAGCGTCATTAATAACTAGAGGAATAAAAGAGATGATAAGAGTAGGAAAAAAGTTTGGAGCAAATGAAGAGACATTTTATGGACTCTCTGGTTTAGGAGATCTTGTTGCAACTTCTTTTTCAAATCTATCAAGAAATAGATGGTTTGGAGAGATGATAGGAAGAGGCATAAAACCAAAAGAGATAATATCTTCAACAAGACAAGTGATAGAAGGAGTATATACTGCAAAAGTTATTTATGAAAATAATAGTGAACTTGATTTACCAATTATTACTGAAGTTTATAATATATTATATAAAAATAAAGAACCAATGCTTTCTGTTAGAAATTTAATGACAAGGATTTTGAAAAGTGAAGAAAATTAGTTTAAAATTAATAAAATTAATAAAAATTTTTAAGAAAGGAGGAAAAGTTTAAATGACTAAGCCAGAAATTGTTTCAGCAATTGCAGAAAAAGCTGGTGTAACAAAAAAAGTTGCAGCAGCAACATTAGAAGCATTCATTGAAACAGTAATGGATGCTTTAAAGAAGGGGGAAAAGGTTGCACTTGTAGGTTTTGGAACATTTGAAGTAAGAGAAAGAAAACCAAGAAAAGGAATTAATCCTCAAACAAGAAAACCAATTCAGATCCCAGCAAAGAAAGTTCCAGCATTCCGTGCAGGAAAAGAACTTAAAGCAATAGTTCCAAAAAAGTAGTTCTAAGGAATTACTAAAAGAGGGAGGAAAATTATTTTATATCCTCCCTCTTTTTTATTTCTATTTTTGAAATTATAAATAATTATGATAAAATATAATTAGTATGAATTTAAGAGAAAGATTAATAGAGTTAAGAAAAAGATTAGGTTTAACAAGAACTGAATTTGCTGCTAAAATTGGAGTTTCAGCTGCTTATATTCATATTCTTGAAAGCGGAAAGCAAGAAATAACCTTAAGAGTCTTAGAGAGTATATCTAAATCTTTTGAAATACCAATAACATATTTTTTTGAAAATATTAATTTAAATGACGAAAATAAAATTGAGTTAAAAAAATATAAAATAAATTACTTAATAAATCAAAATAAAGAATTAATTAAAGGTGAATTTGGTGAAATTTATTTACCTAAAAGACAGTTTAATAATAAATACTTTATTATAAAATATCTTGGAGAAAATATCCCGCAATTTGAATTAAATAAAGGAAATTTTATAGTTGTTTCAAAAGAAGATGAATTATACAACCAAGATAAATTAATTGTTCAAATTGGTAAAAATGTAAAATTTTGTATTTTATGTATTAAAAGGGGAAACTATATTCTTTTACCAGAGAATGAAAGTGATTTTTCATTTATTCTTGATGAAAATAAAATGAATATTTTGAAAATAAATAAAATTGTTAGTGTTGAAGAATAGTTTTATAAAAAATTATAAATTTTTCTATAGCTTTACTTCTATGACTTATTTTGTTTTTTTCCTCAAAAGTAAGTTCTCCAACAGTTTTTGAAAATTGTGGTAAATAAAAAATTGGATCATATCCAAAACCAAATTCTCCTCTTTTTTCGTAAAAAATATATCCTTCAAGTTCACCTGTGAAAATTTCTTCATGATTTTCATCTTTATAAACAACTACTGCAATAAATTTAGCTTTTCTATTTTCAAAAGGCACATCTTTTAACATATAAAGTAACTTTTCTATATTTTTGTTAAAATCGCCACTATTATCATAAAATCTTTTAGAATGAACTCCAGGTAATCCACTTAAAATTTCAACAGATAAACCTGAATCATCTGCTATTGTTGGAATTTTTGTTAATTCAAAGCCATATCTTGCTTTTATTAGAGCATTTTCTATAAAAGTATTACCTATCTCATCTGGTGAGTTAAAATTTGGAAAATTTTTTGGAGTTAATATCTCTAAATTAAGTTCTTTTAATAAATAAATATATTCATTTAATTTTCCTATATTTTCAGTAGCTATAAATAACTTTTTTGAGCAATTCTTTTTCATATTCAATTATTTTACTTATCCCTTTCCAACCTACTTTTATCATACTAAATAATTCTTCAAGTGAATAATCTCTTTTTTCTGCAGTGCCCTGAATTTCAACTAATTTTTTATGTTCGTTCATAACAAGATTAAGATCAACTTGTGCATCAAAATCTTCGTTAAAATCTAAATCAACTATAATTTCATCATTATATATTCCTACACTAATTGCACCAATAAAACTTCTAATTGGAAAATAAGGAATTTTTCCATTTTTATATAACTTAGCTAATGCAATATACATTGCAACAAAACCACCATTTATAGCAGCAGTTCTTGTTCCTCCATCTGCTTGAATAACATCTGTGTCGATCCAAATTGTTAAACCTGAAATTGCTGTTAAATCAACTGCTGCCCTTAATGATCTTCCTATTAATCTTTGGATTTCTTGAGATCTTCCTTCAATTCGTCCTTTATCAATATCTCTTATAGTCCTCGGATAAGTTGAGCCTGGAAGCAATGAATATTCAGCAGTAATCCAACCTGAATTCATATTCTTTAAGAAAGGAGGAACTTTTTCCTCAATCATTGCAGTACAAATAACTTTAGTATCACCCATTTGTACAAGAGCTGAGCCATTTGGGTATTTTAAAAAATCTATATCAATCTTAAATTCTCTTATATCTTCATTACCTCTTCCATCTTTTCTTTTAATCAAGACTTCTCTCCTTTCTTTTAAAATTATAACTTTTATGTAAAAATTTTGTCAAATTAAAATATATTTATGATATTATATTATTGTTGTCATTAATCTTGACTTTGATTAATTTTAAAATAAAATTATTTAGGTTTGTTTATTTATTTTTAGGAGGAATATATGAGATTGAAAAACTATTTAGGTAGACTAATTTTTCTTCTTGTTGTTATAGCAATAGGTGTCTGGGCAGTAAAAACAAAAACTCCAACACTTGGTCTAGATCTTAAAGGTGGAGTTCACATTGTTCTTGAATGTGTAGATACTGAACAGGTTAAAGCAACTCCAGAATTAGTTGAAAGCACAAGAGCTGTTATAGAAAAAAGAGTTAATGCTCTTGGTATTTCTGAAGCAGTTGTTCAAAGAGAGGGAGGATTAAATAGCAAAAGAATAATTATAGATATTCCAGGTCAAAGAAATTTAAAACTTGAAGATATTGAAAATTTAATTGGTAAAACTGCTCTTTTACAATTTAAACTCGAAGATGGAACTGTAATTTTAACAGGAGCAAATTTAAAAGATGTTAGAGTTCAGTTAAATACAGATCCAGCAAAAAAAGGACAAGCAGTAATTGCATTTGAACTTGACTCTGAAGGGACACAAAAATTTGCTCAAGCAACTAAAGAAAATATTGATAAACATATTGCAATATATTTAGATGAAGATTTACTTATGAATCCTGTTGTAAAAAGTGAAATACCAGATGGAAAAGGAGTGATAGAAGGAGATTTTACAGTAGATCAAGCATCTCAGTATGTAGCACTCCTACAAGGAGGTTCTCTTCCTCTTAAAGTTAATATTCTTTCATCTGAAATAATTGGTCCATCTCTTGGTGAAGATATGGTTGCAATGAGTATTAAAGCAGCAATTTTAGCGTTAATTTTAATTGTATTATATATGACAGTATATTATAGATTGATGGGCTTTTTAGCATCTATTGCACTTCTAATTTTTGTTCTTGTTGATTTAGCAGTTTTAATACTTTTAAATGCAACTTTTTCATTACCTGCAATTGGAGGTTTTGTTTTGACCCTTGGTATGGCAGTAGATGCTAATGTAATAATATTCGAAAGAATAAAAGAAGAAATAAGAAGTGGAAAAACTTTAAAAACTGGTATAAGTTTAGGATTTAATAAAGCATTTAGAACTGTTTTAGATTCAAATATTACGACACTTTCAGGTGCACTAGCAATTATTTATTTTGGAATTGGTTTAATAAAAGGTTTTGGAGTTACTTTAACAATTGGAATATTAATTTCATTCTTTTCAGCAATATTTACAACAAGACTTCTTTTAGATCTTTTTTCTTCGACACCACTTGCAAAAAATGGAAAAATTTTTGGTTATTAAAGGAGTGGAAAGATGAGATTATTTAGTATTGAAAATTTACAATTTATACCAAGAAGAAAATTTTATTTTTCAATTTCTCTTATTTTAATTTTGATCTCAATTATAGCAATAATTTTCAATTACATTACAATTAAATCTCCGTTAAATTATGGTTTAGATTTCACAGGAGGAACAATTCTTGATTTGAAATTTGAAAAAAACCCAACTGTAAGTGAAGCAAGAGATATATTAAAAGAATTTGGATATGGTTCTGGTGTTATTCAAGTATCTCAAGATGGTAGATTAATTGTAAGAATTAATCAGAAAAATTTAACTCCTGAAGAAAGAGAGAAAATATTTACAAAACTTGAGGAAAAATTTGGAAAACTTGATAGAGAAAACTTGAGGCTATCATCTATTGGACCAACAATAAGCAGTGAATTAAAAAGATCAGGAATAATTGCTTTACTTGTTGGTTTATCATTTATATTTATCTATATTACTTTAAGATTTCAATTTAGATTTGCAGTTGTAACGATACTTGCTCTTATTCACGATACTATAATAACAGTAGGACTTCTTGCTTTAATTAGACAACAAGTAAATAGTCCATTTATTGGTGCCTTACTTGCAATTATTGCATATTCTGTTCAAGATTCTGTTGTAGTTCTTGACAGAGTTAGAGAAAATTTAAAAATTTTAAAAGATAAATATTCTTATGATGATATTATTAATATAAGTATTCAACAATCATTCACACGTTCTTTAAACACTTCATTAACAACACTACTTGCTATTATTGCAATACTTATCTTTGGAGGTTCAACAATAAGAGATTTTTCATTTACACTTCTTTTTGGAATCACTGCTGGAACATATTCATCAATATTTATTGCTGCACCACTTCTAGTTGTTTGGAATAAGTTAAGTAAACATAAAATAGAGGAAGTAAAGAAAGAGATCAAAATCTCTGAAGAAATAACAAAGGCTCAAGTTGCAACAAATCCAATTAAAATAAATCAAAATAGACCAAAAAATAAGAAAAAGAAAAAAGGAGGTAAAAAGTAAAATGAATTTAAGACAATTTATAAGAGACATACCTGATTTCCCCCAAAAAGGGGTTCTTTTTAGAGATATAACTCCTCTTTTAAAAAATAAAGATGCATTTAAAGAAGCAATTAATTTAATGGTTGAACCATTCAAAAATGAAAAAATTGATTTAGTAGTTGGTATAGAAGCGAGAGGTTTAATTTTAGCATCACCAATTGCATATAATTTAAATGCTGGTTTTGTACCAATTAGAAAACCAGGAAAACTTCCTTGGAAAACCGAAAGAAAAGAGTATGAACTTGAGTATGGTATGGCAATTTTAGAAGTTCATTTAGATTCAATACAAAAAGGTGATAGAGTATTAATTGTTGATGATGTTCTAGCAACTGGTGGAACAGCTAAAGCAGCTGCAGAACTTGTAGAAAAACTAGGTGGAATTGTTGTTGGTTTTGATTTTCTTATTGAGTTAGTTGATTTAAAAGGAAGAGATATGCTAATAAAATATCCACTTTTCTCTATTTTGAAATTATAATTATTATATGGAAGATGAAAAAACGAAACTTATCTCCGAAGTTGAACTTTGGGAGGTTTTTAGAGATAAATTAAAAGATAAATTCTCTGAGAAAGAGATTAGAGATTTAGAGGATATTTACCTTTTTGCCAAAAAGGCTCATGAAGGACAAGAAAGAGCATCTCATGAGCCTTATATTTTACATCCTTTAAATGTTGCATTAATTTTACTTGATTTTAATGTTGATTTTTCCACTCTTGGAGCAGCTATACTTCATGATGTTGTTGAAGATACAAATGTTTCAATAGATACAATTAGAGATAAATTTGGTAAAGAAATATCAAATTTAGTTGATGGTGTAAGTAAAATTTCACAGATAAAGTTTTTATCTCTTGAAGATTGGAAACTTGAGAGTTTAAGAAAAGTTTTGATAGCAATGGCTTCTGATTTTAGAGTTGTTTTCATAAAACTTGCAGATAGATTACATAATATGAGGACCTTAAAATATTTACCTCAAGATAAAAGAAAGGAAATTGCAAAAGAAACTATGGAGATTTATGTTCCACTTGCACATAGATTAGGTATATATACTTTAAAATGGGAGCTTGAGGATCTTTCTTTTAAATATCTTGAGCCAGAAATATTTCAAGATTTAAAAATAAAAGTTTCAAAAAAAAGAGAAGAAAGAGAAAAGGAAATTGAAGATATAAAAAAAGAGATAGAAAAGCTTCTTGAAGAAAATGGAATCAAATCAAGAGTAGAAGGAAGGGCAAAAAACCTATATTCAATTTATAGGAAAATGAAACAAGAAAACAAAACTTTTGAAGAGATATTTGATTTAACTGCATTAAGAGTAATAGTATCTACTGTCTCAGATTGTTACAAAACACTTGGTTTAGTACATACTAGATGGAAACCTCTTCCAGGAAGAATTAAAGATTATATTGCCATTCCTAAACCAAATGGTTATCAATCTTTACATACAACTTTAATTGGAGATAACGGAGAACCATTTGAAATTCAGATAAGAACTGAAGAAATGCATAAAAAATGCGAAATGGGAATGGCAGCCCACTGGATTTATAAAGAAGGAGGAAAAAAGATTGATCCTGATTTGTCAAAAAAAATTAATTGGATAAGACAAATTTCTGAATGGCAAAGAACAATTCCATCTGCAAGGGAATTTATTAATAGAGTTAAAGAAGATATATTTTCAGACGAAATTTTTGTTTTTACCCCTAAAGGTGAAATTATAAATTTACCTCAAGATGCTACTCCAATTGATTTTGCTTATAAAATTCATACAGAAATAGGTCATAAATGTGTCGGAGCAAAAGTTAATGGAAGAATTGTTCCTCTTGATTATAAACTAAAAACCGGAGATAGAGTTGAAATATTAACTTCAAAAAATTCCCCTGGCCCTTCCAGAGATTGGTTAAAATTTGTAAAAAGTTCGTCAACTAAGGAAAAAATAAGACAATTTTTTAGGAGAAAAGAAAAAGAAACTGAAATAGAAACTCAAAAAGAAGAAATACAGGATAGAGAAGATAAGGGAGTTCGTCTTGAAAGAAAAGTAAAAACTCAAAGCAAACTTGGGATTATTGTTGAAGGACTTAAAGGAAACCTTCTAATAAATTTAGCAAAATGTTGTACTCCAATACCTGGAGATGAAATAATTGGTTATATTTCTAAAGGCAGAGGTATAGTTATTCATCGAAGAGATTGTAAAAATTTACTTTCAATTTTAGGTCAAGAAAAAGAAAATATAAATAAAATCGTAAATGTGAGTTGGGCTGAAGATACAAAAATTTTATATCCCGTTAAAATTGATATTTATGTTAAGGATGAGCCAGGTGTTTTAAATAATATTGTTTCAATTATCTCTAAATATAATTATAATATTGAATCTATTAATGCACCTCCTGCTAGAAATAAAGAGAGAACAACTATTATATATATGACTCTTCAAATTCCAGGGTACAGTAGATTAAAAGAACTAATTAATGAAATTAGAACAGTTCAAAATGTATTAGATGTTAAAAGAGGCGAATAAATGAGATGTGTAATTCAAAGAGTAAAAGAAGCAAAAGTAAAAGTTAATAATGAGGTGAAATCAGAAATTAAAAATGGTTTTCTTATTTTATTAGGTATTCAAATTCAAGATGGTGATGAAGATATAAATTATCTTATAAGAAAAGTTTCAAATTTAAGAATTTTTGATGATGAAAATGGGAAATTAAATCTTTCCATAAAAGATGTGAATGGCGAAATAATGGTTATATCTCAATTTACACTTTATGGAAATTTAAAAGGAGGATATAGACCTGATTTTACTAGAGCTGAAAAGGGAGCAAAAGCAGTTGAATTATATAATAAATTTATCGAAAGTTTAAGAAAAGAAGGATTTGTAGTTAAAGAAGGTGTCTTTGGTGCTTATATGGATGTTGAACTTATAAATGATGGACCTGTAACAATAATTATAGATTCAAGATTGAAAGATTTTTAATATATTCTCTTCAAATGGTTTATATATTACCCCTTTTTCAGTTATTATTCCAGTAATATTAACATTTGGTGTAACATCAAAAGAAGGATTAAAAACTTTTGCTTCATCGAGTGTTATTTTTATTTCTTTTATATATTTTATCTCGTTTTCATTTCTTTCCTCAATTGGAATCTCATCTCCATTTTTAATACTAATATCAATTGTTGATGTTGGAGCTGCAATATAAAAAGGTATTTTATGTTCTTTTGCAAGAACAGATAAAGTGTATGTTCCAATTTTATTTGCTGTATCACCATTTCTTGCAATTCTATCTGCTCCAACAATAACTTTATTAACTAATCCAATTTTCATAACATAACCTGCCATTGAATCTGTAATTAAAGTTGAGTCAATTCCCTCTCTTAATAATTCAAAACCTGTTAATCTTGCTCCTTGAAGATAAGGTCTTGTTTCAGTGTAATAAACTTTTATATTTTTTCCATTTCTAAAAGCATATTTAATTACACCAAGAGCTGTTCCTGGGCCTAATGTAGCAAGTGAACCTGTATTACAATGAGTTAAGATAGTATCTCCATCATTTATTAATTTTTCACCAATATTAGATATTAATATACACCTCTCCTCCTCTTCTCTTTCTATTTTAAGGGCTTCATTGAGTAAAATTTCTAAAACATGTTTATTTTTAAAATTTTCTAAAAGTTTTTTTTTCATTCTATTTATTGCCCACATTAAATTTACTGCTGTAGGTCTTGCTGAAATTAATTCATTTGAAACAATTTCATAATCTTCTAATTTATTTTTTTCATATAATTCCTTTATCCCTAAATAAAAACCATATGCTGCAGTAACCCCTATTACTGGTGCACCTCTTGTTTTCATTTCTTTAATTGAATTTTTAACCTCTAAATAACTTTTACAATTCTCATATTTAATTTCAAATGGAAGCAATCTCTGGTCTAAAATTAAAAGAGTATCTTTTTCCCATTTAATTGGTTTAATATCCATTTAAACCTCCAATTTTATTTCTTTAATTATTTCTAAAATCGCCTTTTTCAAAATAGGAAGTTTATTGTTCATTATTTCAACAACTTCAATGTGAGAAATTTTTTTATCTGAAATTCCTGCTGCAAAATTTGTAACTATTCCAATTGATGCATATTGTATGCCTACTTCATTTGCAAGAGTTACTTCAGGTGTTCCAGTCATTCCAACTAAATCTCCACCAACAATTTTCAACATTTTTATTTCTGCTTTTGTTTCATATCTTGGTCCATTCATTGTTACATAAGTTCCACTACTATGATAATTTAAATTTAATCTATTAAATACATTTTTTATTATTTCTCTTAAATATTTTGAGTATGGTTCTGTCATATCTATATGTTTAAAGTCACCTGGTGTATCAAAAAATGTCGATTCTCTTCCATCTGTAAAATCAATAAATTGATCAATAATCACAAAATCACCTGGTTTCATATTTTCGTTTAAGGAACCACAAGCAGAAGTTGCAATAATAAATTTAACATCAAGCTCTTTCATTCCCCAAATAATTTTTCTATAAGGTATAAGATGAGGTGGTAATTGATGTCTTTTCCCATGTCTTGCAACAAACACAATTTCTTTTTCAAAATATTTTCTTAAAGTATACTCAAAAATTCCAAAAGGAGTTATCAAACTATCTTCTTTAATAATTTCAATTTCATCAAAATTATATACACCACTTCCTCCAATAATTCCAATTCTTATCATTTATCACTTCCTCCTTTTAAAAAACTGAATTTCATTTTATCATAAAAATTTTTCATATTTAGTTTCATCTAAAAGATAAATTGGATTTGAATAAATCCAAGGTTTATAGTTAAACCTATGAAAAACTTCTGTTTCAATTCTATAAATTCCAAAAGGAACATTTTTTAAATAAATTTCTTTATCATACTTTTCAAAATATTTTTTGCCATCTTTTATAATTCTAATAAGACATTTTTTAGGAGTTTTTATAATTAAATTTTCTTTTCCTTGAAATAAAACCTTTCTTCCTATTAAATAAAAATCACCCCCTTTTTCCAAACCAAAAATAAAACCTTTTCCATCTCCAAGATATTGGTGAATTATATAAATGTTTCCATTTTTCAATGAATTAAAAACCAAATTTTTATTTAAATTACTTTCCTCTGTTATTATATTTGTTCTTATTGAATTAAAATAATAATTAAAAGGAAATGTTTGAATTTTAAGTTTTTTAAAAATTTTAAAATATAAAAAATGTGCATCAAGAGTTCCTATACCTATAACTTTCCTTGTTTGATTTAATTCATCCCACTTATTGAGAGTTTTATAGTTTGGAATATCCCTATCAAGTCCAGGAAAAAAATAAAAAAGTATATAAGTAAATAAATTTAATCTTTCACCACCATCACATGTATAATTAAAAATTGATAAACCAGTGAAATTTTTTATATCCCAATTTTTCCATGCCATATTAGCTTCTTTTTTAATAAATCTATTACCATTAAAAAAAGGATGTTCAATAAAAGATAAACCTCCTTCTTTATCTATTCTATTGATGTTATTTTGAGAGTCATTAGAAGGTTCAATTAAATTTTCTATACCAATTGCAAGAATATGATCTCCATGATAAGGCGTTATCTCTTCACCAACAATTAATAATTTATTATTATAATAACCTTCAAATTTTTTTCCTTCTATTGTATTGTGGTCAGTTATTATTAAAAAATCAATATTAAATTTTTTAGCATATTTTATTAATTCAAGTGGTGTTAATTCACTATCCTTAGAATAAATTGTATGTAAATGAATAACTCCTGAAAAGTGATAAAAATTCATATCATTAAAATTTTAACATCAGTTTACTCATTGACAAAAGATCTCAAAATTTATAATATTTATTTTGAAATGTTTGAAAATTTAAGAAAAGGCATAAGAGATATATTAGATAGATTTGGAAGAAAAGGTCTTTTAACTAGAAATGATATTGAAGAAGGGTTAAATGAATTAAAAAAAGTTTTAATAAGTGCAGATGTCAATTTAAAAGTAGTGAAAGATATACTTAAAAGAGTTGAAGAAGAGGCACTTAAAGAGGAAGTTTTAAAATCTGTTTTACCTGAAGAACAAATTACAAAGATTGTATTTGATGTACTTTTAAAAATAATAGGTAAAAGTGCACCATTAAAATTTTCTTCAATACCACCAACAGAAATTGTTTTATTCGGAATTCAAGGAAGTGGTAAAACAACAACTGCAGGAAAACTTTCTTATTTTCTAAAAAATAAAGGTTATAGAAGTTTACTTGTACCTCTTGATCTCAAAAGGCCAGGAGCAATAAAACAACTTGAAGAAATATCAAACATAGTGGGTGCCTCTTTTTATTTTGAAGAAAATTTAGAAGTTTTTAAGTTAATAAAAAGAGCAAAAGAGATTGCTAAAAAAGAAAGAATTGAATTTGTTATTTATGATACACCTGGAAGAATTCATATTGATCAACAAATGATGAAAGAATTGAAGGATATAAGAGAAGAGATAAAACCTACTGAGTCTTTTTTAGTAGCATCATCACTTTTGGGTCAAGGAAGCGTTGATATAGCACTAGAGTTTAAAAGAATGGTAGGTTTAACTGGAATTATTGCAACAATGCTTGATGGTGATTCTAAAGGTGGAGCAATTTTATCAATGAGATATGTAACTTCTGTTCCTATAAAATTTATAGGTGTTGGTGAAAAAATTGATGACCTAGAAGAATTTGATGAAGAGTCACTTGTTTTAAGAATTCTTGGTCAGCCAGATATTAAAGGTCTTGTTAAAAAAATTGAAACATTAAAGGAAGAGAAGAAAGAAGTTGCAAAGAAGGAGAAATTTAATCTTGAAACATTTCTAAACCAGATTGAATCAATTGAAAAGATGGGTGGTTTTTCATCAATTTTAGGATATTTTCCAATGATTTCTGATTCAATAAATTTTGATGAGAAAAATATTAAAAAAATGAAAGTAATTATCCAATCTATGACAAAAAAGGAAAGATTGCATCCAGAAATTATTGATGGTGATAGAAAAAAAAGAATTGCAAAAGGTTCTGGAACGACAATTAATGATGTTAATATTTTATTAAAAAATTATAAATTGATGAAAAGTATGCTGGAAAATAAAAATTTAGATAAAATTCTCAAAAGAGGAGGAATTTTTTGATATTGAAAGAATATAAAAATTTTTCTATAAAAATTGATAAAAATTTTTGTAAAGAGTGTCTTATTTGTTATAAAGTATGTCCAAAAAAAGTTTTTGATAAAAGTGATTCAGGTTTAATATTTGTAAAAGATGAAAATTCATGCATCGGTTGTAGAATTTGTGAAAATTTATGCCCAGATTTTGCAATTGAAGTGGAGGAGTTATGAGAGAATTTTTACAAGGTAATGAAGCATGTGCATATGGAGCAATAGATGCAGGACTTGATTTTTTTGCAGGATATCCAATTACACCATCTAGTGAAATACTTGAGGTATTATCATATGAATTACCGAGAAGAGGAAAAATGTTTATTCAAATGGAAGATGAAATTGCATCAATTTGTGCAGTGATTGGTGCTTCATTGTCTGGAAAAAAAGCATTAACAGCAACGTCTGGTCCAGGATTTTCATTAATGCAAGAAGCACTTGGTTATGCATGTATGACTGAAGCACCATGTGTAATAGTTGATGTAATGAGAGGAGGTCCATCAACTGGATTACCTACTAATATAGGACAAGGAGATTATATGCAAGCAAAATGGGGTACTCATGGAGATCATCCTATTATAATCTTTTCACCAGGTACTGTGAATGAATTTTACCATTTAACAAAAATATCTTTTGATATCGCTTTTTATTATAGGAATCCAGTAATAATTCTTTCAGATGAAATAGTTGCTCATATGAGAAGTTTAATAGACAGAGATAATAAAATTTTTGATATCTCTTTAAGAGATGAACCTTTTAGTGAAAAAACATATGACTTTGAACATGATTTATATAAAAAACCATTTATAGGAGAGGGTAAAAAAGTAAAAGTGACTGGACTTTTTCATGATGAGTCAGGTTTTCCAACGACAAATCCTAAAATGATTGAAAAGAACCTTTTACATTTAATGAGAAAAATAGATATTTTTAAAGAAAAAATATTTTTTTACGAAACAGATATAGATTCCACAACAGAAATAGCTTTAGTTGGTTTTGGAATAATGGGTGTTGTTGTTAAAGAATTAAAAAAAGAAATATCTTTAAAAGGGTTAAAGATTGGTTTTTTTAGACCTATAACTTTAAATCCAATTGAAGAAGATAAAATAAAAGAAATTTTTAAAAATGTTAAAAAAGTATTTGTAATGGAATTAAATATGGGTCAACTATATCTTGATATTAAAAGAATTTTATGTGATAAAGATGTTAAAAATATAAATTTCTTTAAAGGAGATTTACCTGATTTTGATGAATTAATGAGTTCTATTGAGGTAAATTTATGAATTGGAGAGATTTTTTAGATTTAAGCAAACTACCAACTATTTTTTGTGCAGGTTGTGGATTAGGTATAGGATTAAGGGCAATTCTTGAAGCATTTGCCGAAGAAAAGTTAGATAAAAATGATTTAATTTTTGTATCAGGAATCGGATGTTCATCAAGAATTCCAGGATATGTTGATTTTGATTCAGTTCATACTATTCATGGAAGAGCAATTGCATTTGCAACTGGAATAAAACTAGCAAATCCCAAAAAACATGTTTTTGTAATAACAGGTGATGGAGATGGTCTTGCAATTGGTGGAAATCATATGATACATGCAGCAAGAAGAAATCTCAACATTAATGTTTTTTTATTTAACAACATGATATATGGTATGACAGGGGGGCAAGCATCACCAACAACTCCAGCAGGAATTAAAACATCAACATCACCTTTTGGAAAATATGAACCAAATTTTGATGTTGTGAAACTTTTAATTGGCGCAGGTGCTACATTCGTTGCAAGAGGTTCAGTATATTATTATAACCATTTAGTTAATATAATTAAAAGAGGAATAGAACATAAAGGATTTTCTTTTGTCGAAATACTTTCTCCTTGTCCAACATATTATGGAAGATATATAAATATTAATAATCCTTCTGAATTTTTCATAAAACAAAAAGAATTAGTTTATAGAATTGAACAGAATGAAAAAATTTCTGACCAAGATAAAAAAACAAAAATTCCAATTGGTATATTTGTTGATGAAACTAAATCAGATTTTGAGACAATTTACAATGAAATTCACAGGAGGAATAATGAAAAGAAGTTTTTTGTTTAATGGTAGGGGAGGCCAGGGAGTAATTTTTATTTCAGTAATTTTAGCCAAAAGCGCAATTCAATCAAATTTATATTCAATTCAAACACAGCATTATAGTGCTGCTCAAAGAGGAGATATTGTAAAATCATTAGTTTTAATATCTGAAGAAAACATTAATTATCCAAAAGCAAAGGTTGTCGATTTCTTTATTTCATATAATTTGAAAGCATTTGAAAATTATAAAGATTCAATTGGTGAAAATACCATTATTATTTATGATTCAAGTTACGATGATATTAATAAATATAATTTTAATAATATTTATAAAATTCCATTTACAAAGATTGCATTGGAAATGTTTAATATAAAAGAGCCAATGAATTTAATATCTCTAGGATTTTTATCTAATTTTTTAGATTTTATCTCGTTGAATTCATTTTTAGATGTATTAAATAATTTAGAAAAAGGTGATAAAAAAATTAACATTGAAGCTTTTTTATTAGGAAGAGAGTTAAAAGTTTTTCAAAAAAAGGAGGTTTAAATGTTTGAATTAATTGATCATATTGGTATAGCAGTTAAAAATCTTGAATCGGTTAAGAATTTATATAAAAATATCTTAAATCTCGACTACTTTTATGAAGAAGAGTTAATAGAAAATAAAGTTAAAGTTTTAGTGTTTAAATTTGGTGATACAAATGTGGAATATCTTGAACCTCTAACAGATGATTCTCCAATCAAAAAATTTATTGATTCAAAAGGAGAGGGTTTGCATCATATAGCATTTAAAGTTAAAAATATTGAAGAAAAACTTGAGCTCTTAAAAGAAAAAGGAGTAATTTTAATTGATGAAAAGCCAAGAAGAGGCTCGCATAATAAAAAAATTGCATTTATACATCCAAAATCGATTTTCGGCACTTTAATTGAGTTAGTTGAAGAATGAGAAAAATACTTCTTTTACTCATTATTTTCTCTTTACCTATAATTAAAATTGATAAATCTTTTCGTGTTATCTATTTTCAGAATGAAACAACAAAACTTGTTTTTCCTGTAGCTATTGGAACACCAAAAGATGAAACAAAAGAAGGTGTTTTTAAGATTATAAATAAAAGCATTGATCCTAATTGGTTCATAGATGGAAAAGTATATCCACCATATAAAGAATCAAAAGAGAATGCACTTGGAATTAGATGGTTAGGTATCAGTTGGATAGGATATGGAATACATGGAACAAATGAGCCATTCTCTATTGGTAAGAATAAATCCCAGGGATGTATAAGATTACAAAATAAGGATATTGTAATTTTATATCAATATTTAGACATAGGTGATAAAGTTCAAATTTTTTCATCTGAAATAGATGATGATTTTAAAAAAGGCCTTTCTTTGTTATATAATTTTTACAATTTAAAAACTTTTATTGAAGAAAAAGTAAATAAGGAGGATTAATTATGAATTTAAATCTTCTTCAAAAACTTTTACAGACACCAGGAGTCTCGGGTTATGAATCAAAGATAAGAAATTTAATAAAAGAAGAATTAGAAAATAAAAATTTGGATAAAATTTTTATTGATAAAATTGGAAATTTAATTGCGATCAAAAAAGGTATAAAAGATAAAAAAATTCTATTAATTTCTCATATGGATGAACTCGGTCTTGTAGTATCTTCAATTGACGAGAATGGTTTTATAGGATTTAAAAAAATTGGAGGAATTGATGATAGATTATTAATTTCAAGAGTTGTAAAAATTTTAGGGGTAGAAGAGGTTATAGGTGTTATAGGTTTATTGCCTCCTCATCTTGTTGTTGATTCTAAAAATGAAGGTGTTATTCCATGGCACAATTTAAAAATTGATATAGGAGTAAAAAGTAAAGAGGAGGTATTTAAAAAGGGAATAAAAATTGGCGATCCAATAGTTTTTCAAAAGGAGATTTATTATAATGATGATTATATTATAGGAAGGGGTCTTGATGATAGATATGGTTGTTTTTTATTAATTGAATTAATAGAAAAATATAAAGAAATCAAACCACTTAATACATTAATTTTTGTTTTTAGTGTAGAAGAAGAAATAGGGTTAAGAGGAGCATCGGTTGTTGCTCCACAATTTAATCCTGATTTAACTATTGCAATAGATTCTGTATCTTCAACTGATATGAGAGATACACCAACAGTATATAAAAATTCAGTTGTTATTGGAGATGGACCTGTTATAAGAAAAGTTGATGCTAGAATGGTTGTAGATGAAGAGCTATTTAATTTTGTTTATAAATTGAGTAAAGAAAATAATATCCCTATACAAATTAGTGTCTCAGGTGGCTCAACAGATGCATCAATTACAGAGGTTTCATATACAGGATTTAAATCTATTCCAATTTGTTTTCCAGTAAGATACACACATTCAACAGTAGAAATATCATCCTTAAAAGATGGAGAAAATTTAATTAAATTAATAGATAAAATAGTAAATTATGACCTATAATATTAATAAATTAAAAGAGATTAATAAAATTTATAATGAAATAAAAGATAAAATAGATGAAAGATTAAATGAATTTAAAAATATTTTAAAAAATGGAAATGATGAAGATTTAATTTTTGAATTTATTTTCTGTCTATTAACTCCTCAATCAAAAGCAAAAATGTGTGATAAAGCAGTTCAAAATTTAAAAAAAAATTTCAATAAAGAATCATTAGAAAAAGCTTTATATGGAGTTAGATTTAAAAATAAAAAAAGTTTATATATAAAAGAATTTTTAGAAAAAATAAAAAAATATAAAAGTTTTAAAGAATTAATATTAAGTTTTGAAAATGATGAGCAAAGAAGAGTTTTTCTTGTTAAAAATTTTAAAGGAATTGGATTAAAAGAGGCTTCTCATTTTTTAAGAAATATTGGACTTGGTGATAATTTTGCAATTTTAGATAGACATATTTTGAAAAATTTAAAAGAAATTGGTATAATTGATAATATACCAAAAAATTTATCTTTTAAAAAATATAAAGAAATTGAAGATAAAATGAGATTATTTTCTAAAGATATTAATATAGATATGAAATCTTTAGATTTTATTTTATGGTATAAAGAAACAAGAGAGGTGTTTAAATGAAAAAAGAGCTTAAGAAAAATGAATTGAAGGATTTGTTAATAAAAAAAGGTATAAGTCCTTCAATTCAAAGATTGAAAACACTTGAGTATCTTTATGAAAATAGAACTCATCCATCAGTTGATATGATTTATGATAAATTAAAAAATGAAATCCCAACACTTTCAAAAACAACTATTTATAATGTTTTAAGAAAATTTATAAAAGAGGGATTAGTAAAAGAGATTACTATTGAGGGTAATGAAGTGAGATTTGATATTTTTATTCAACCTCACGCTCATTTTAAATGCGAAAAATGTGGTAAAATATTTGACATCCCATATGAGAATGAAGCTTTCAATTTAAATGAGATAGAAGGTAATAAAGTAAAAAAAACAGAAATATTTTTTTTTGGAATTTGTAAAAATTGTTTGAAATAGTAATAAATTTAATTTGACAAAAATTTATTAAAATTTTATAATAATATTAAAATTGAATTATTTTTTAGGAGGTATTTATGAACTTAAATGAACTATTTCAAACTGGAGACTGGAAAGGTGAAAAGCATGTTCCAGTAATTGAAATTGAAGGAGAAATAAAAAAAGGTGAGTTAACTAAGGTTAATTTAACTGTTGGAAAAGAGATTCCCCATCCAAATACTACCGAACATCACATAAGATGGATTTCTCTTTATTTTCATCCGAGAGGAGAAAAATTTCCATATGAAATTGGAAGAGCTGAATTTAACGCTCATGGTGAATCAACTCAAGGTCCTAATACAAGTACAATTTATACAGCACCTACTGTTTCTTTTTTCTTTAAAACAGAGAAAGAAGGTAAATTAATCGCTTTCTCATACTGTAATATTCATGGATTGTGGAGTAATAGTTTAGATATAAATTTTTAAAAGGAGGGTTAATTTAAATATGAAAAAAATGACAGAAAAATTTTTGCATGAAGCATTTGCAGGTGAATCAATGGCTCATATGAAATATGCTATATTTTCTGAAATTGCAGAAAAAGAAGGTTTCAAAAATGTAGCAAGATTATTTAAAGCTATTTCATATGCTGAACTTGTTCATGCAACAAATCACTTGAGAAATCTTGGTTTAATAAAACACACTGTTGATAATTTACAAACAGGAATTGATGGAGAAACATATGAGATAGAAGAGATGTATCCAGTTTTTAATAATGCAGCAAAATTTCAAGAAGAAAAAGGAGCTGAAATCTCAACTTATTATGCATTAGAAGCAGAAAAAATTCATGCTGTAATGTATAAAGATGCAAAAGAAAAAGTAAAAGAAGGAAAAGATATTGAAATTGAAGATATATACATTTGCCCAGTATGTGGATTTACTCACATTGGAAATCCTCCTGAAAAATGTCCAGTTTGTGGTATTTCTAAAGAAAGATTTCATAAATTTTAAGGAGGATGATATTGGATTTAACTGCTTTATTTAAAATAAATTATGGTCTTTATATAGTTAGTTCAAAAAAAGACGATAAATATAATGGACAAATTGCAAATGCAGTAATACAAGTAACAGCAGAACCTCCAAAGATAGCTGTCTGTTTAAATAAGAATAACCTAACTCATGAATATATTGAAAGTAGCGGTGTCTTTTCTGTTTCAATTCTTTCAAAAGAGACTCCACTTACTTTGATTGGTCTTTTTGGATTTAAATCAGGAAGAGATGTTGATAAATTTAAAGAAACTAATTTTGAAATCGGAGAAAAAACAGGAGTTCCGATTGTTAAAGATTTCACAGTTGCTTATATTGAATGTAAAGTTGTTGATAAATTTGATGTTGGAACACACTCTATTTTTGTTGGTGAAGTATTAAATTGTGGTAAATTTAATGATGATGAACCAATGACATATGCATATTATCACGAAGTTAAAAAGGGTAAGGCAAGTAAAAATGCCCCAACCTTTATAAAAGAAAATAAAAATCAAGGAGGTTAAAATGAAAAAATATGAATGCCAAGTTTGTGGGTATATTTATGACCCTGAAGTAGGAGATCCAGACGGAGGTATTGCTCCAGGGACTCCATTTGAAGATTTACCAGATGATTGGGTATGTCCAGTTTGTGGAGCAGATAAAAGTAATTTTGTAGAAATGGAATAGATATGAATAAAGATAGAATTTTAGATATTATAAAAAATGCTCTCCTTCTTGAATTAAGGGGGAGAGCATTTTACAAAAAAGCTAGAGAAGATTCAAAAATTGAAGAAGTTAAAAAAATTTTTGAAATAATGGAATTTGAAGAGGAAAAACATATCGATTTTTTAAACAAACAGTTCCAAAATATAATTAAAAATAACAAATTAATAACTATAAATGAATTTTCAGCTGAGTTTAAATCAATAGAGAAGAGTATTTTCGAAAAATTAATAGAAAAAATAAATATAACAGATTATGAATCTATGGCAATCTATATTGCAATAACTTTTGAAAAAGAAGCTGTTAATTTTTATGATTTGAAGCAAAAAGAATCAAAGGAAGATAGCGAAAGGAATATATTTTTGTTTTTGAGAGATTGGGAGAAAACGCATGTTGATTTTCTTTCAAAAATTGATGAAAATTTAAAAGAAAAAGTATGGTTTGACAATAAATTTTGGCCTTTATATTAATTATAGGAGGAACAATATGAGCATAAGAGAGTTAAGAAAAGATATTTATTTTGTTGGTTCAATAGATTGGGATAGAAGGTTATTTGATGAATTAATACCTCTACCTGATGGAACAAGTTATAATTCATATTTAATTAATGCAGATGATAAAATTATCTTAATTGATAGTGTTGATCCAACAAAGAAAAACGAATTGATTAATAATCTAAAAGAATTAAATATTAATAAAATAGATTATATTATTTCACAACATGGAGAACAAGATCATTCTGGGACTATTCCTGATTTGTTAGAAATATATAAAGATGCAAAAGTTATAACAAACGAAAAGGGTAAAGAACTTTTGATAACTCATCTTCATATTAAAGAGGATAGATTTCACTTAATAAATGATGGTGAAATTTTAAAAATTGGAAATAAAACTTTCAAATTTATTTTTACCCCTTGGGTTCATTGGCCTGAAACTTTTGTTACATATTTAATTGAAGATAAAATTTTATTTACCTGCGATTTCTTTGGTTCACATAAAGCAACAAGTTCTATTTTTGTTGATAATTATGCAAAAGCAGAGGATAGTGCAAAAAGATACTATGCAGAAATTATGATGCCCTTTAAAAATATTATTGCAAAAAATCTTGAAAAAATAAAGGATATTGACTTCCAAATTATTGCACCAAGCCATGGATATGTTTATGATAAACCAGAATTTATAATAAATCTTTACAAAGATTGGGTTTCTGAAATAGTTAAAAACAAAATAACAATTCTTTTTGTATCTATGCACGGTAGTACTAAAAACATGGTTGATTATATAACTAAAAGATTTGTTGAAGAAGGTATTGAAACAAAAAGATTTAATTTAACAAACTCAGATTTAGGAGAAATAGCGATGTCATTGGTAGATAGTGCATCTGTTATACTTGCAACTCCAACTGTTTTAACTGGTCCCCATCCACTTGCACATTATGCCGCATATATTATGAATATATTAAAGCCAAAAACAAAATTTATTGGGTTAATCGGTTCATACGGGTGGGGAGGACAAACTGTTAATATAATTAAAGATATTTTAAAAAATTTAAAAGCTGAATATCTTGGTGATTTATTAGTAAAAGGAAACCCAACAGAAGAAGATTATAAAAAATTAAATGAATTTTGTAATTTATTTATTAACAAACATAAGGAATTAAATCTTTTATGAATTCAATTTTTTTACGAAAGTTAATTAAAAAATTTAATTCTATGAGATACCCTGAGTGTAAAGCTAAAACAATTAAAAATAGTAAAGACGAACTTATAATTGAGTTTAGTGGTACTGTTGCTTCATACTCATGTTGTTTTGATGAACATTTCAATGATTTAAAATATTTTTTTGAAGATAATGGTAATATTAAATTATATATTGATAATGTAAAAAGAAAAGATAATGAGAAATTTATAGTTAAATATAAATATAAACAAAATTAATTAAAGGAGGTGCCAAATGGCATCTGAACGTTTACTTGATTTATTAAATCAAGCAATTGCAAGAGAATTACAAGTTTCTATTCAGTACATGTGGCAACATGTTCAATGGAGAGGAGTTAAACATTTTGCTGTAATTGAAGAATTAAAAAATATATCAATACAAGAAATGAAACATGCTGAAATAATTGCAGAAAGATTATTTTATCTTGGTGGAATTCCTACTACTAAACCTACACCAATTTATGTCGGAAATACATTAAAAGAGATGATTGAACAGGATAAAAAAGATGAAGAGAATGCAATATCAATGTACAAAGAAATAATAAAGGTAGCGATTGATGAGGGAGACGTTACAACAAAGAGGATATTTGAAGATATTCTTAAAGATGAAGAAGAGCATCATGATACCTTTACTTCACTTTTAGAGGAGATTTGAAAAAATTAACTCAAGAAGATTTAAAAAAATTAATTGATTTTCAAAAATTTGAAAAAACTGAACATATATTTTATAAATTACTTTCAAAGAGGGTAAAAGGAGAAAATAGGGGGGTTTTAGAAAAAATTTCATTTGAGGAGTTAAAACATTATAATTTGATTAAGAGTTATACAAATCAAGAATTAAAAGAAAAGAAGTTTTTTATTTTTATAAATATAATTCTTTCTTACATTCTTGGAATAACATTTTCAATAAAATTTATGGAAAGAGGTGAAAAAAGGGCTCAAAAAAATTATGAAAATTTGATTAAAAATATGGAAGAGGGTGAAAAAAAAGTATTTTTAGAAATTTTAAATGAAGAAAATGCTCATGAAAATTATTTGACAAATTTAATAGATGAAGAAAAGGTAAATTTTATTGGTTCTATGGTCTTGGGAATAAATGATGCTCTAATAGAATTAACTGGTGCTCTTGCTGGATTCACATTTACATTAAGAAACACAAATTTAATTTTTATTGTTGGTTTTATAACAGGATTTGCGGCAGCCTTATCAATGGCTTCATCAGAGTATATGTCAAAAAAGGCAGAAAAAGATGAAAGTGCAATTAAGGCTGCACTTTATACTGGTTTTACATATCTAATAACTGTAATAATATTAATTTATCCATATTTGATTTTTAAAAATTACTTATTATCATTTTATTTAACATTGTTAATGGCTTTAGTTATTGTTTATATTACATCACTTTTTATTGCGGTTGTAAAAGAAGTTTCTTTTAAACAAAGATTTTTTGAAATGTTTCTTTTAAGTTTTGGGATAGCGATTATTTCATATTTAGTAGGTTATTCTTTAAGAATTTTATTTAATGTGGAGGTATAAATGAATGAAAAGGTTATTGAGATTATAAAAAAGATTAAAGATCCTGAAACACAAGAAAGCATATATAATTTGGGGCTTGTTACTGGATTTACAATTGAGGATGATTCAATTGACCTATTTATGGACTTTATTTCTAGAACTAATGCATGTTTCTTTTGCAAAATTATTGCTTGGGATCTTATAAACAAAATTTCAGAAGATTTAATTAATGAATTAAAAAACATTGGTTTTCAAAGAGTAAGGTTGATTGATTATATTAATCCTCAAATAGAATATAAAACTTACCCTTAATTTTAAATTTTATTTAAAAGATTGTATAATATTAAATTGTGAAAAAGAAAAGTAAAAGCATCTTTTTAAAGATAATAATTTCAATATTAATTATTATTTCAATTGTTGTTCTATTTGGGGCAATTTATATCTATAGAATTTACAATCAATATTCTGCTACCCTCCCAGATATAAAAGATATTCAATATGAACCACCTCAAAGTTCAGAAATTTATGATAGAGATGGAAATTTAATAAAAGTTGTTTTCTTTTCAGAAAATAGAATTTTTGTAAATCTTGATGAAGTTTCAAAATATTTTTTAGATGCATTAATAGCAAGTGAAGATGAAAGATTTTATCAACATAATGGAGTAGATTTTATTGCAGCAATAAGGGCTCTTTATACAAATATAAAAGCAGGAACAATAGTTTCAGGATTTTCTACTATCACAATGCAACTTGCAAGAGAACTCTTTTTAAGCAAAGAAGTGACCCTTGAAAGAAAAATAAAAGAGATGATTCTTGCACTCAGAATTGAAAAATTATATTCAAAAGAAGAGATATTAACATATTACATAAATCAAGTTTTCTTTGGTTCTGGTGCATATGGAGTTGAAGCAGCAGCAAGAAGATATTTTGGAAAACATGCAAAAGATCTTACACTTGCTGAATCAGCACTTCTTGTTGGAGTTCTTCCATCTCCAAGTGTAAATAATCCTATAGCTAATTTTGAAAGGTCAAAAATTGAACAAAAAAGGGTGCTTCAAAGAATGGTAAAAGTAGGTTTTATAACTCAAGAAGAGGCAGATAAAGCATATGAAGAAGAAATAACCCTAAAAGAGTATAAAGAAGACATATCTAATGATCCCAATGGATGGTTTATTGATTATGTAAAGGATAGAGTGAGAGAAATTTTAGGTGAAGAGATTCTATATAAGGGAGGACTTAAAATATACACTACAATTGACCCTAAAATTCAAGATTTAGCATTTAAAACATTCAATAAAATTATTGAAGATAATGTTAAAGCAAAAATATTTTCAGATAAAAAAGATGAACTTGGAGTAAGACAACCTCAAGGTGCAGTGGTAATTCTTGATCCAAAAACAGGTGAAATTCTTGCAATGGTTGGAGGAAGAGATTATTCTGAAACTCAATTTAATAG